>NZ_JBJNRJ010000068.1:0-25274 GCF_046233715.1 Trujillonella humicola
GGGGGGTCGGGGGGGGGCCCGGCGCGCGCCGGCCCCCGCCCCCCCCCCCCCCCCCCCCCCCCCCCCCCCCCCCCCCCGGGGGTCCGACGCCGCGGCGCCGGGGATGCGCGGGGAGGCGGCGTCAGATCTTGCCGACGAGGTCCAGGCTCGGGGCGAGCGTGGTGTCGCCCTCCTCCCACTTGGCCGGGCAGACCTCGTTCGGGTGCTCGCGGACGTACTGGGCGGCCTTGACCTTGCGCAGCAGCTCGGCGGCGTTGCGGCCGACGCCCTCGGAGGAGATCTCCAGGAACTGGATCACGCCGTCGGGGTCGATCAGGAAGGTGGCGCGGTCGGCCAGGCCCTGACCGGGCCGCATGACCTCGAAGTTGGTCGTGATCGTGCCGGTCGGGTCCCCGATCATCGGGTACTGGACCTTCGCGATCGTGTCCGAGGTCTCGTGCCACGCCTTGTGGGTGAAGTGGGTGTCGGTGGAGACGGAGTAGATCTCCACCCCGAGGGCGCGGAAGTCCTCGTACAGGTCGGCCAGGTCACCGAGCTCGGTCGGGCACACGAAGGTGAAGTCGGCCGGGTAGAAGAAGACGACGGACCAGCGGCCACGCAGGTCGGCGTCGGAGACGTCGACGAACGCGCCGTTGTGGAACGCGGTGGCCGCGAACGGCTTGATCTCGGTGTTGATGAGGGCCACGGGGGGATGTCTCCGCTCGTTGGGATGGTCAACCGGCTTTTCTTGAACCGTACAAGAAAGGCACGGTCTGCCACGAGTTCCGCCGCGGGGAGGTACATCACGTCGTGCCGGAGTGGCGCGACCCCCGCGGTTGTGGCAACGAGCCGCCGGTCAGCCGCCGGCGGGGGCCAGCTCGTCGACGAGCCGGGCGCAGGTCTGCGGGTCCTCCAGGACCAGGTGGTGGTGCAGCCCGGGCACCCGGACGGCGCGGACGCCGGGCAGCATCCCCGCGACCTCCGCGGCCTTGGCGTCGTCCACCACGAGGCTCTCGCCGCCGGAGAGGTAGCCGACGGGCACGGTCAGCGTCGTGGCCGCGCGCATCGTGTGCTCGTCGTAGAGGGTGGGGAACCGCTGGCCCCCGTGCTTCCAGGTCCAGCCGCCGTCGACGGCGCGCACCGAGTACTCGGCGACCGGCCGCACGAGGTGCGCCGGCGGGTCGGGCTGCGGTGGGGCGAGGCGGAAGGCGGCGACCGCCGCCTCACGGGTCGGGTAGACCTTCGGGGGCCGCGGTGGGGGCAGGGAGCGTCCGCGCAGCGTGTCCGGCACCAGGATCCCGCAGTCGAGCAGCACCAGGCCGGCGACCCGGTCGGGGTGCAGACCGCCGGCGAGGACGGCGACCCGGCCGCCGAGGCTGTGGCCGACCACCACGGGCCGGTCGGCGCCGGCCGCTGCGGCCACCGCCAGGACCTCCCGCGCCCACTGCGCGCCGGCGTACTCCGCGCGGTGCCCGCTGTCGCCGTGGCCGCTGAGGTCGAGGGTGACCACCCGCCAGCGGTCGGCGAGCAGCGGGACGACGGCGTGCCACCACACGTGGTGCGCGCCGGAGCCGTGCACGAGCACCAGGGCGCGTCCACCGCTACCGGTCACCCCGTAGCGGACGGGTGCGCCCTCGACGACGACCTCGTGCGGCAGGACGGCTGCGGGCTGGGACACGGCGGCATCGTGCCGCACGCGCCCGCCCGCCTCAGGCGTCGATCCCGTCGGGGATGCGGTCGGGGACGCGGGGGAGCGCCGGCGCCGGCGTCCGGGTGTCCTGCATGCGGACCAGCAGCAGCGCCGCGACCAGCGCGCAGGCCGCCGTCAGCAGGAAGACCAGTGCGAACGGTCCGGCCGTCGTCGCGTCGCCGGCCAGCGCGGTGAACAGGCCGATGCCGATGACCGCCCCGACCTGGAATCCGGTCTGCTGCAGGGAGGCGGCCAGGCCGACGTCGCGGGCGTCGACCGCCGCGCCCTGCGCCGCGAGCAGGCCGGGGGCGACGTGCCCGTGCGCGTAACCGCTCAGCGCGATGGCCAGGGCCACCACCACCAGCGAGGTCACCCACGCGCCCACGGCCATCGCGGCCAGCGCCGCCGCGAAGGCCGCGCACGCCACGAGGACGACGCGCCGCTCGCCGAACCGCGCACCCCACCGGCCCGCCGTCGGGGCGGCCAGCAGGATCGACAGCGCCCGGGGCACCGTGAGCAGCGAGGTGACCGCGGCGGTCAGCCCCACGACGCCCTGCAGGAACAGCGGGGTGACCACGAAGTTGCCCATGTAGCCGGCCCCGAGCAGCAGGCTGGCGCCCGTCACCACCCGGACGTTGCGCGCGCCGAGCACGCGCACCGGCAGCAGCGGCGAGGCAGCCCGACGCTCCACGCGGACCAGCGCCCAGGCGCCGAGCGGGACGGCGGCCAGGCACGCGAGAGGCAGCGGGGACCACCCCCACACGGCGAGCCGGTTCACGCCGAAGGTGAGCGCGAGCGTCGTGCCCGCCAGCAGGAGCGCGCCGGGGACGTCGAGGGAGCCGGGGGTGCGCTTCTCGTCGGCCGGCACCGCCAGCAGCGACAGGACCAGCGCGACGACGCACAGCGCGACCTGGCCGGCGAAGATCACCCGCCAGCCGACGAGGTCGACCAGCGGGCCACCGGCCACCACCCCGATGACCGCGGCCGCCGAGGTGACGGCGCCGACCCGCGCGCCGGCGCGCATCTGCCGTCCCGGCGGGCTCGCCCGGAACAGCAGGGCGACGGCGGTCGGGACGGTGGCCGCCGCGCCGGTCTGCGACAGGGTCCGCGCGGCGATGAGGCTGGTCGCGTCCCAGGCCAGGGCGCTCGCGGCGGCGAAGACGGTCGCCACGACGATGCCGGCCAGGTACACCCGGCGGTGGCCGTGCAGGTCGCCGAGCCGGCCGAACAGGGGGGTGGTGACGGCGGCGGCCAGCAGCGGGGCGGTGGTGACCCAGACGACCGTCGAGGGCAGCGTGTCGAGGTCCTCGGCGATCGGCTGCACCGCGATGGTGAGGATCGTCATCGGGAAGGCCGTGCTGAACAGGCCGAGCAGCAGGGCGGCGGTCACCCACCGCCCGCCGGGGCCTCCGCCGTGAGCACGCACGCGGCCCAGGGTCGCACGCCCGGGCAGGTCCGGGACCTGGACCCGAATGGCTTCCCGTGTGAGCGTCGACACGCTGCCGGACGCGTGGAGGAGGGGTCGTGGGGGCCGACGAGGGGATCGGCGTCCGGACGCCGGCCGACCGGCGCCGGGAGGATCAACCGCCCGCCGCTGGTGGCGGAACGAGGCGGTGCGGTGGTGGCGCCCGCCTGCGGGACCACCGGCACCGGGTCGACCGCACCGAGGGCGAGGGACCAAGGGCCCTCCCGCCGTCCGTTGCGCAGAGGGACCGTCTGCTCGGCCCAGCAGCGGCCCGAGGGAGGACGTCGATGAGCGAGCGGATCACGTGGGAGCGGTGTCCCGGCTGTGGCGACGCGGCCGCGGTCGGGTGGGCGGGGGACCGGCCGGTGGAGATCGACTGTCTGCAGGGCTGCGTGATCCCGCCGGCGAGTCTCGCCGAACTCGCGGGGCGTCCGTCGCCGAGGCCGTCGCTCCTCTGAACCGGGCCCCCCGGGCCCGCGCCGGGAGCGGGTGGGGGCGCCGACGGCGCCCCCACGCATCGGTCAGTCGTCGTCGTTGCAGATCTCTGCCTCGACCCGGCCGTCGTCGATCTCGACCTCGAGGTCGAGGACCTCGTCGGCGCTGCGCCGGAAGTCGATCTCCACCTCGTCCGGCTCCTCGTCGTCGACGCGCGCGGTCCAGCCCTCCGCCGCGCGGACCTCGCCGAGCACGAGCCGGCCGTCCTCGAACCGCACGACCGCCGTGCCGGCGTCGTAGACCGTGTAGACCCCGTCGTCGGGGACCGGGATGTCGACGCAGCTGCCGGGCTGCGGCCGCGGGGGCAGTCCCGCGGCGTCCCCACCGGCGGCGTCCCCACCGGCGGCGTCCCCACCGGCTGCGTCGTCGTCCTGCGTGCCGGTGCCGGGGGCCGGCTGCTCCGGTGACCCGGGAGCCGGCTGCGTGCCGTCGGTCGTCTGCGGCAGCTCGCCCCCTCCGCCGGTGCCGCCGCCACCGTCGTCACCGCCGCAGGCGGCGAGGACGAGCGCGGACGCTCCGATCAGCAGAGCGGTTCGGGATCGGATGATGAGCACGAGTTCTCCAACGGTCGCAGGCATGGCGCGGACACGACCCGTTGTGCCCAGCCGCTGTGAGCGGCAGCTGAGACCGCCATGAGACGGCTCTCATCTGCGCGCGGCCAGGACTGCTCCACGCTGCGGGTGGTTCCCGCACGTTGCCGGTTCTGCAGCACCGGCAACGCAGGGAGCGATCCCGGAGAGCCGCACGGTGCGGTCGGATCGTGCCGACGCGGTGGGCCGGGGCGGTGGCTCCCGCCCGCCCACAGTCGTCCTGGCCGCCACCTCCCAGCGCGGCCGGTCGTCGCCGTCCCTGGCCTGCCCTGGTCTCGCCGTCGTCGGTGCCGCCGTGTCCAGGTCGCGCCGCGCCGTGTGCGGCCTGGTCGCGGGTGGGTCCTGAGTTGCCGGGGTGGGGCCGCCGTCGCGTCAGGGGGCAGCACAGGGGCAGGGGGCAGGGATCGACCCCGGGGCAGGGGGCAGGTGCGGGGTCCGGCGACCGATCCCCCGGGACGGTCAGCGATCAGCCGCACCGTTCCGGCCCCAGGACCGCAGCCGGAAGCGATGGCCTACAGGTGCCAAGGCTTCTCTCCGAAGGGGTGGACGTGGCTCCGGGGGTGGTTGACGCAGCCGCAGACGGCCGCCTCCCCCTCGTGGTCCCGGTAGTCGCAGCACGGCACCAGGTCGGCGTCCGGCCCACCCAGTAGGACCGGCCGCCGCTCGGACAGCCGGAGAACGACGTTTCCCACGACGTACACGGAGCCCACGACCACGGCGACCAGAGCCAGGGTCTCGATGAGCTTCCACACCACGGCGACCACGGCCAGGACGGCGACCAGTCTCCACATGGCGTGGATCGTGCCCGGCTTCGCCGGGACCCGGCTGTCGCGGGGGGAGGCGGTCACCGGAT
Source organism: Trujillonella humicola (assembly GCF_046233715.1). NCBI lineage: Bacteria > Bacillati > Actinomycetota > Actinomycetes > Geodermatophilales > Geodermatophilaceae > Trujillonella > Trujillonella humicola. Next base: position 5,073 of record NZ_JBJNRJ010000068.1, read on the forward strand.
CGAGGGAACCGCTGCGCGCATCGCGCGCATCAGCGAGGCGCTAGTGGACGCCGGGACCGACGCAACGCTGCCCGTGCCATGCGTGACGTGCTGGACCGCGCTGGCTTCGCCCGGATGACGCCGCACACGTTTCAGAGGCAACAGTGTGCGCAGGTGGGAAGTCCTCGAGCCGGAAGTTGCACATCAGCGCACAACGTCCCGACTCGTGCGGCTGTGTCCCAGAGGCCGCCTTCAGGGCGACGTGACGACGCTCCGTCGCGATGTAGCTGGCGACCATGTGGTGAGTCGATGGTGAGAGGTGAACACCCGACGAGAGCCCGCGAGCGAGGCGTGCTGGTCAGAGCTTGTGGGGTGCGCCATCAGGGACTCGAACCCCGAACCCGCTGATTAAGAGTCGCAATTTCGGGCCAATCCTAGTCCATTCCCAGCGCCGCGTCGTCGCTGCTCAGCGGGCTGTTCCACGCCGCTGACCTGCGGTAACGTCTGCCGCGAGGTGGTGACGAGAATGTTGGTAGCAATTGGCAGGCGTCGGCTAGAAATGGCTGGAATCGGCTCTGCTGCGGACTCCCTGCGGACAGCTGCAATTGTTCGCCCCGCTGATGGCTCCGATGGGCAGGCGGCGGCGGGCGCCTGCGGCAGCGTCGTGGGGGCCTGACGGTGGTCAGCATCGCCCGCCGGCCCAACGGGCAGTGGCGGCCCCGCTACCGCGACGCGGCGGGCAAGGAGCACGCCCGGCACTTCGACAAGAAGGCCGACGCGCAGGCGTGGTTGGACTCGGTCACCACCTCGGTGCTCACCGGCGCCTACGTCGACCCCAAGCGAACCCGGGTCACCGTCACCGAGTGGGCCGGCCAGTGGCTGGACAGCAAGGTCGACCTCAAGCCGACGACCCACCGCTGCTACGAGGTCTCGCTGCGGGTGCACATCCTGCCGACCTGGGGCCCGGTGCGGCTCGGCGACATCACCCACCAGGGCGTCGCCGCCTGGGTGGCCCAGCTCTCGCGCTCCGGCAAGAGTCCCTCGACCGTGCGCCACGCCCACCGGGTGCTGTCGCTGATCCTGGGCCTGGCGGTGCGCGACGGCCGGCTGGCCCGCAACCCGGCGGTCGGCGTGCCGCTACCGCGCAGGGTGCGCGGCGAGCAGATCTTCCTCACCTACGCTCAGGTCGACGACCTGGCCGCGGCCGCCGGCCGGGATCGGCTCGCCATCCTGTTCCTGGCCTACACCGGCGTGCGCTACGGCGAGATGGCGGCCCTGCGGGTGCGCAACCTCAACCTGCTGCGCCGCCGCGCGCTGATCGCCGAGGCGGTCGCCGACGTCAACGGCCGCGCGGTGTTCGGCACGCCGAAAACCCACCAGCGCCGGCAGGTTCCCATTCCGCGGTTCCTGGCCGAGGAGCTCGCCGTCCACGTCGCGGACAAGCTGCCCGGCGACTTCGTCTTCGCCGCGGAGAAGGGCGGCGTGCTGCACCTGCGCAACTTCCGCCGGATGAGCTTCGACCCCGCCGTCCGCGCCGCGGGCCTGGACGGGCTCACCCCGCACGCGCTGCGGCACACCGCCGCCTCGCTGGCCATCGCCAGCGGCGCGAACGTCAAGGTGGTACAGACCATGCTCGGCCACCAGTCGGCGACGATGACCCTGGACCTGTACGGCCATCTGCTGAACGACCAGCTCGACGAGGTCGCCGACGCGATGGACGCGGCGCGTGCCGCCGAGGCATCGACGCGTCGCCCGTCAGCGACCGTGGCGGCGCTGCCCACCGGTCGCTCGGCCGGCGGCCCGGCGGGATGACGCCCACCAGCGGGCATCGCGACGCCCGGCCGCTTCCCACCCCCGACCAGGATGCCGGCTGCCTTGGTCGCCGGAAGGGCGCTCCGCGTCGCTTCGCGATGGGCCTGCGGCCCACCCTTCCCCCGACCTGCGCCAGCCGGCGGGAGGCGGGTTGTGGGATGCGGTCAGGAGGGCGGGACGCCACCCCGGGGTCCGCAGGAAAAGTCCGGCCGCGGGCATTCCTCCAGCCGGTCGTGCACTCCCGGAGCGGGACATCGTGTCCAGGTGGCTGTGGACGACGAACGAGTCGTCCACAGCCTTACCGACGAAGCGATCCGGCGGCACCGAGAAGGCCCACTGTCATGCCATGGCACGTCCACCGCTGCACGGGGCGACCGGCTCCGCGCTGCCACCCCGGCGGTGCAGCCGAACGGCCGGTTCCGAACGCCGTGAAATCCGCCCGGCCCGAGAGGACACCCGATGAACGACGCCATCGACAGCTCTCGGAACGGGGCCACGCGCGGCCCGTGGATGACACCTGCCCGGGCGCGGTAACTGGCCGTCGCGGCAGGCGACCTGTACCACCAGCTTCGCGAGGCCGATCTGGCACGCGCCGCCGACCCCGATCCGGCCCGGCGGCGCGCCGGCTGGCGGCTGGACGTCGCCGCCGGAGGTCTGCACAGCGCCACCGACGAGCTGCTCGACACCGCCGACGAACTCATCCGACTGGCCGCCCGGCGGGCTGACGCCTGCTCGGTGTCCTGGGGCGCCTGCCCCGAGCACGGCGCGACGCTGCGGTCCACCGCGGGGCGTTGCTGGTGCACCGCCCCCGGCTGCCTCCGCCGGTGGTTCCACGACCGACTTGCCGAGCCGTGCGCCGAGCCGGTCACCCACCGCGTCATCGACGCCGATGGCGACCGGCTCGACCTTTGCGACGGTCACGCCATCGACGCCCGCACCCGCATCATCGGCGCCACGGTGAGCCCGCTGTGGTGACCGGTCACCAGAGGGTCAGAGCAGATGCAGTTCCGGTCGGGTGTCGGGCTGTCCGAGTAGCTCCCGAAGTCGCGGCAGGGTGATCTTCAGTTCGTCGGCGAGCTTCGGCAGGGTCAGGCCGTGTTCCTCAGCCACGGCGAAGGCCTTGCCGAGCAGGGTGGGCAGCTCGCCGGGGTAGCCAGTCACCGGTTCTCGGGCAAACAGGCCGAGGTGGCGCAGCTGGTTGAGGCGCTGGAAGGCACGCCGGTAAGTGGCATCGGAGATCGTGCCGATCTCGTGGCAGCGGTAGACGAGGGTTTCGACGGCTACTCCCCAGGTCTGGCCAAGCCGCTCGAGGGCCTGCAGGTCAAGGCGGGTTGGCAACTGGGGGACGATCGCGGCGCGTGGCGTCAGCAGTTCGGCAGCGAACCGATCGGCCTCCTTCTCCTGCACAGGATCACCGGGAGCAGTGTCGCCGTGCAGCATGAGATGGCCGAGCTCGTGGGCTGCGGTGAAGCGGTGCCTGTAGACGTCCGTGGAACGGTCCGGTGTGAGCATGACCACCGGGCGCGGCAGGTGCGAGGTGGAGAAGGCGTCGATCGTCTTGCTCACGGCCTTGGCGAACGGGAGGTACGTGACGATCAGCCCGTGGCGCTCCATGGTGTGCACGAGGTGCGGGATGGGCCGGTCGCCGAGCTGCCACTGCCGGCGTAGCTCTGCGGCTGCAGCCGCAGGGTCGGCGGCGTAGTCGCCGGGATGGACCTCGCCGCCGGCGAACCCGGGCAAGTCCACGGCGGGCAGCTGCACCCGCACCTCCAGGGCGTGCGCTAGCTCCCAGACCTGCTCGGTGAACGCGATCGCCTTGGCGCGCAGCGCGGCCGGGGTGGAACGCAGGCTGCGGAAGTGAGCGTTGGCGGCATCCAGTCGGACGTAGCGGCGTCCGGCGGCGAAGAAGGACGGTGGAACCTCCAGCAGGTCTGCCAGCCGCCTGATGTGGTCGGGGCGTGGTGCGGTTGCTCCGGACTCCCACTGCCCGACCGCCGCTGGGGACACCCCGATCTGGTCGGCGATCGCCCGCTTGGTCCGCTCCGCCAGATAGCGGGCCTGCCGCAGCCGACCGGGGTCGAAGGCGGCTGCCACCGAGGTGAGCACCTCCCCCTCGATCAGCGGTAGGCCCTCCCCGGGCACAGGGTGGAGACGGCGCCGACTCACGGCCGGTCGTCTCCGGTGCCAGTCTCACCGGGCTTCTGGCCGGTCTCTTGCTGCGGTTCACCGGCCAGCGGGTTGCGAGGCTGCAGACCGAAGTCCTCGTCGAGTGGAGCATCGTCGAACCGCGGCTTTCGCTGTGCAGCAGGGGAGGTGCTTGCCGCGTCGGGTGCCGCTCGTAGCCCAGCGGAGGGCGCCCCGGATTGGCGGTCATCGCTAACGCGGCCAGCGGCCAGCAGTGCCGTCAGCGGTTCCCACCACCGCCAGGTCACCGTTCCGTCGTCGCCGATGAGCTCGGCATCGCCCCACCCGAGGTCGAGGATGCCGGCCGGGTTGCTGGCGTAGCCGATGGTGACCACCCGGTGGAAGCTGCGCAGCTCGGCGGCCAAGGCCTCCTCCTCGGCCAACTGCGCCTCCAGGTCCTCGTCCTCCACGGCCGCGTGGTCCAGGCTCAGCTGGCCTCCTCCCACAATGTCGCCGGCGAGGAGGTCGCGTCGGATGCCCGACGGCTGCATCCGGGCTTCCTCCCGCTGGGATTGACTGTCAGTGGCGTACCGCCAAGGAAACAGAACTACGTTGGTGGCCGGAATCCTGACCAGGTCGAACGACGCACCCCGAGGGTGAACGACCTCGGCGCCGGGAATGGCGCCATCTCGCACCTGGGCCACCAGGCACTCGTGCTGTCGGTTCTTCAGCGTGTGCCCATACGGGTCCCGCTTGCGCGTGCCGCTGACTGCCTGGGCCGCGACGGCGTCCCCATGGGCCTCCGCGATCGCGGCCACCACGGCCTTCTGCAGCGAGCCAACGGCGTCACCGAAGCGCTCCACGGCCCATCCAGACGGGGTCACAACAACACCTCCACTTCACCTACCAGCAACAGGCGTCGCTGCAACTTCAGTTCTACACGACCCATGCGCAGGTTGGGGGATTGGAGCTGCGTGTCGGGTCAGTGCACTCTGGCGCTCGGTCTGGAACCGCCCCTACACGGCCTGCCCGGGCGTCCCTGGCAGCTGGCTTCGAGGTCGCCAGCAGCAGGCTCCAACGTTGCCGTGCCCTGCCGGATGGGTGGACGGGCCGACCCGTGCCCTGTGCGGCAGGATCACCGAGAACACGGTGGCCAGCATCGAACGCTGTCTTGAGCCTGTCGATCGGGGGAGTTCAGCATGCCGTTCCAGACGCCCATCACGATCGCGACGGCGCTGGAGCGGATGCACCGGCACGAGTACGTGCTGCCGGCCATTCAGCGCGAGTTCGTGTGGGGCGCCGACCGCATCTGCACGCTCTTCGACAGCCTGATGCGCGGTTACCCGGTGGGTTCGCTGCTGTTCTGGAAGGTCGACGGCGACACCGTCGGATCGCTGACCTTCTACGACTTTGTGCGCACCTACCATCAGCGCAACTCGCCGCACTGCCCCGTGCTTGACGTGGAGAAGGGGAAGTCGGTCACCGCGATCCTCGATGGGCAGCAGCGGCTCACCGCGCTCAACATCGGGCTGCGGGGCTCGCACGCCGAGAAGCTGCCGCGGCTGCGGGCGAGCAACCCGGCCGCGTATCCGGTCAAGAAGCTGTACCTCGACCTGCTCGCTCCGCCGGCCGATGCCGAGATGGACCTCGCATACCGCTTCCGCTTCCTGTCCCCGTCGGAGGTGGCAGCCTCGGATGACGGCGAGTGGTGGTTCGAGGTGTCCCGGATTCGCGCGATGACCGGCGGGCAGGACGTCTTCTCGTTCGTCGCGACTGAGCAGCTGCCGCCGGCCGCCGGTCAGATGCTGTTCAAGTTGTACGAGGTCGTCCACGTCCAGCCCACGATCAACTACTTCGAGGAGTCGGCGCAGGAGCTGGAGAAGGTGCTGCGCATTTTCATCCGGGTCAACAGCAAGGCGGTGGCGCTCAGCTACAGCGACCTGCTGCTGAGCGTGGCCACCGCCCAGTGGCGGGAGCGGGATGCGCGCGAGGTCATCCACCAGCTCGTCGACGACCTCAACGAGACCGGAGAGGGCTTCGCGTTCAGCAAGGACCTCGTGCTCAAGGCCGGGTTGGTGCTGCTGGGCAAGGGGGACATCCGCTTCAACGTCGCCAACTTCGATCGGCAGACCATGCTCGAGATGGAGGAGGCCTGGGACGGCATCGATCGTTCCCTGCGCCTGGCGGCTCTCACGCTGAGCTTCTTCGGCTTCTCGTCGACCACGTTGCAGGCCGACAGCGTGCTCATCCCCGTGGCCCACTACCTGCACCTTCGGAACCTGGACGAGAGCTACTTGTCGTCGGCGCAACACGCGGCGGACCGCGAGGAGATGCGCACCTGGCTCATGCGCTCCCTCGTGCAGAGCGGGATCTGGGGCAGCGGTCTCGACACGCTGCTGAGCGGGTTGCGCGGCGTCCTGGACGTCGAGGCGCGCGGTGGCTTCCCGCGCCAGGCGCTGGAGCGCGAGATGGCCAGGCAGGGCAAGTCACTGCGCTTCGACACTGCCCAGATCGAGGACCTGCTCGACACCCGCTACGGCACTCGGGCCTATCCACTGCTCGCCCTCCTGTACCCCGGCGTCGATGTGCGGGGGACCTTCCACATCGACCACGTCTTTCCCAAGAGCAGGTTCACCGCCGCCCGTCTCCGGGGGGCCGGCATCGAGGCCGACGAGGTGGACACGCTGATCGATCGGGCGAACCGGCTGGCGAACCTGCAGCTGCTCGAGGGAGCCGAGAACGTCGACAAGCGGGCAAAGCTGCCGAAGGCGTGGATGACGGAGGCATACCCCAACCCCGAGGCGCGGGCGGGCTACGTCAGCCGCAACGACCTGGGCGACGTTCCGGAGGCTGTCACCGGTTTCGCCGAGTTCTACGAACAGCGCAGGTCCCGCATGCGCGACCGCTTGGTGGCACTGCTGGATGCTAGGCCCACCGATCCCGACGCGGCACCGGTTCCCCGCCCGGTCGAACACGACGTCGTGGCGCCTCGCAGGGCCGGCAGTGGGCGGCGGGACATCGGTGCGCACATCGCGTCCGCCTTCGAGGGGCTGCCCGACGGTGCCTTCCTGACCGTCCGCGAGATCCGGGCGCACCGTAGCGATGAGTACGGCGACGAGTTCCCCTCGGCCGGGGCGATCAGCGCCCGGCTGTTCCCGTCGAGCGGCCGGTGCACGGTGCCGGGCGTCGAGCCCGGTGCGGACGAGCGCGGGGTCCGGGGTGCCCGCCGCCGGTCAGCCTGACCTCTCCCGAGTGGCGAGCAAGGCTGAGGCGACCACCCGGTCGTACTCGTCGAGCGGGAGGTCGAGCGCGTGGCGGACGCGCAGCCGCACCGCCATCAGTCCCACGGCGTCCTCCGCGGGTCGAGGTCGTCGCCGTCCTCGACGTCGTTCACCGCGCGCTGCACGCCCATGGTGAGCCAGCGGTGCGCCGTGCGGAGGTCGCCGATCGACGCGTAGTTCTCGCCGATGAGCAGGTAGACGTCGCCGTCGATCGGTCGCTCGCGGCGCAGCTCGTCGGCCAGGTCGCGGGCGGCGTCGAGGTCGCCGGCCCGCAGCAGGCCGCCGTGCAGGTAGCAGCGGACGTCGGGCGGTACGTCCTGCCCGGCCTCGACAGCGCGGTGGAAGCAGTCCAGTGCTTCGCGGTGGTCGCCGGCCGCGGTCAGGTGCTCGCCGGCGCTGACGAGCAGCAGGGCCGAGGAGACATCCGCCGTTGGCGCGTCGGGCTCCTCGGTCCAGGCGGTGAGCCGCTGCGCGTGGCGCGGCGCTCCTCCGGCGTCCGGGCTCGCGCGTACAGCTCCTCGATGTCGTCCGCGGTCCGTGGTCTGCGCACCTGGTCACCGTAAGAGGCGCGCGCGGGTCGTGGCACCGGGGCGCGGAACGCTGTGGGGGAGGATGGCGTACGGCGAGGAGAGGGGGCCGCGCACGATGGGTGCGATCCGGCTGGAGTGGGACGGCAAGACCGCGGAGGTGCCGCGGCTGTGGCTACCGCTGCAGACCGTCGAGACGGTCAACAGCCCGAGGGCCGACCGCGGGACGCTGTTCGAGTCCAGCGGGGACGACGGCGGGAACGGCTGGCGCAACCGGCTCATCTGGGGCGACAACCTGCACGTGCTCGCCTCGCTGGCCGACGAGCTGGCCGGGCAGGTCGACCTGGTCTACATCGACCCCCCGTTCGACTCCCGGCAGGACTACAAGGTGCGGATCGCGGTCGGCGACGGCGGCGCCGCGGCCGACCAGGACCTTGCCAAGCTTTCGTCGGTCATCGAGGAGAAGGCCTATCGCGACACCTGGGGCAAGGGCGTCGACAGCTACCTGCAAATGCTCTACCAGCGACTGGTGCTGATCCGGGAGCTGCTCAGCGACCGTGGCTCGCTGTTCCTGCACCTAGCCCCGAACGTCAGCCACCTCGCCCGGGTGCTGCTCGATGAGATCTTCGGCCCCGACAACTTTCGCGCCGAGATCATCTGGCAGCGGACGACGGCGCACGCGGACACCAAGGACTTCGGCACCATCCATGACTCGATCCTGTGCTTCTCGAAGTCGGAGAACCACATATGGAATCCGCAGTTCCGGCCTTACGACCAAAAGTACTTAGGGGATAAGTACCGCTACAAGGATGCAGATGGACGCATTCATCGGCGCAGCGATCTTATGGCGGCCGGAACTCGTCGGGGTTCGTCGGGGATGCCTTGGCGTGGTATAGATCCGACGCCGAAGGGGATGCACTGGAAGTTCGGAATTGAGCGACTCGACGAGTTGGACATGGAGGGTCGCATCTATTGGCCTGCGAAGGAAGGCGGCGTCCCGCAGTACAAGCGATATCTCGACGAGATGCAAGGTCAGACGGTAGGTGATGTATTCGTCAGCAGGGAGGCCGGGCCATCCTCGACCTGGAGCCACTTGTTGACCTTGCCCGGGTCGCCGAGCATGGCGTGGCTGATCCCCTCGGTCTTGGTCTTCATCAGTCCGCCGGCGTCCTTGAGCCGTTTCGCCGACTCGGGCGTCAACTTCAGGTAGAGCGCCGACTGCTCTGCGATGTCGGAAGCAGTCTTCGCGGCCTCTCCCGATGCCTTTAGCACCGTTGTGAGCTTGCTCAGCTCCAGCTCACCAGCGCTCGACAGGAGGCCTGCATGCTCGAGGAACCGTTCGACAGCTGACCGCTCACCGGCTACCACGAGACCATCGCCATCGCTGACCAGTTCGATTTCGCCTGTCACTCCATCTCCTTGCCCCGGTAGAAGGTATCCGGGCTCGTCGTCGAGACATGGCTCGGCACGGATCGGCCTCGTCGCGTAGCCGGCATCGATCGGGCCAATAGTGCAGCAAGCTGCTGCCCTCACTTCGATCTTCACGACGGTCATCGCGCCCCGGGCCCGCACCCTCGCCTGGCCGGTGCCGCAGCCCGAGTCTCGGGATGCACAGCGGCGCGGCGGCTACCGCGCTGACCGATGGTCTGGGAAGGATGGGTGGGCACGCCGCCATAGGAGTCGGCTGCGAGCCCCCGCATGCTATAAGCGTTATCAGGAAGGAGCTGGTAATGCTTATACCTACGGATGCCTGGGCGGCACTCCTCCAGTCCGGGGTCACCGTCCGGCCGACGGGGCCGGCCGAGGTGGAACTCGTGGCCGCCGAGGGGAGTGCGGTGGCCGTCACCGCGGTCGTGGAACGCCGGCCCACGGCGCTGTCGCCCAGCCATGTCCGCAACCACTTGGTGCACGGTTCGCCGGCGCGGGGGGCGCTGCTGCTGGTGGTCCCCTCGGCCAGTCCGGCTGCCCTGGACGCGGCCACCGCGGCCGGCATCTCGGTATTGGTGGCCGACCCGACCGGCACGTCTGCGGTCACCGGACGGATCGTGCTGCCCGACCGGACCGTCGAACTGGGCGCCGACCTATCGCGCCCGGACGCGGGGCAGCCGTCGAGCCGACCCGGTCGGCGACCGTGGGGCACGCTTACCGTCGTCCGCCGGCTGCTCACCGCCGGCCCGGCCACCCAGGTCGACCTGGGACGGTCGGCCGCGGTGTCCCAAGCGCGGGTGTCCCAGGCGCTGTCGGGGCTCGTCGCCGACGGACTCGTGCGGCGCACGGCCGACGCCGGCCGGTCCCGCTGGGCCCCCGCGGACTGGGACGCGCTGGTCGACTGGTGGCTGGCGAACTACCCGGGCCCCGGCGGCATCCCCACGTACTGGTACGGACTGGCGGCCGTTCCCGAGCAGGCCCGGGCAGCCGTTGCGGCTCTGAGCGCCGTCGGCATGCCGGCCGCGGTCTCCGGCGACGTCGCCGCCGACCTGCTCGCGCCCTGGCGGCGACCCGGCCGGGCCGTCGTCTACGCCGATCCGTCCGGCCGACCCGTGCACGACGAGCTGACCGTGGCCGGGTTGACGCCGTCGGGTGCCGGGGAGGCCACCCTCGAGCTGATCGTGCCGGCCGATCCCGGTGTTTGGCCTGCGCCAGGAACGACCGCCGAGGCCGACCTGCCGCTGGCCGATCCCCTCCAGCTGCTCTGGGACGTGGCCCGCGCCCCGGGTGCGGACGTCGACCAGGCCGTCACCGCTCTGCGGCGGGTGCTGAAGGCCCGGGCGGCGGCCGCCGCGTCGCGGTGACCGGCGGGGGATCGCAGCTGATCCTGGCGTCGGTCGGCCGCGCCAGCGATGCGGCGTTCCTCGCCGCGGCGGACCTGGCCGCGATCGCCGCCGAGCTTGACGTGCCCTACCGGCTCGTCGGCGGCAACGCCGTCACCCTGCTCGTCGCCGTGCACGGCGTTGGTGGACTGGTGCCGGCCCGCGAGACCGCCGACGCGGACTTCGGCGCGGAATACCCGGTGGTCGCCGACCCGCGGCTGCTCGCCGCGCTGCGTGAGCGCGGGTACCGGCAGCAGTCCGGCAACCGTTTCCTCCGCACGCACACGCTGCCATCGACCACCGGACGCGCAGCGCCGATCTGGGATCTCGTCATCGACGTGCTGGCCCCGTCCTACGTCGGCCGTCTTCAGCCCAACCAGCCGCACGGCGAACTGGTCGTCGACGAGGTGCCCGGCCTGAACCTGGCGCTGGCCCGCGACGGCACCCCCGTCACCGTCGAGGTGACCCTCACCTCCGGTCACACCGTGATCACGACCTTGATGCTGCCGGACGTCGTCTCCGCCATCTGCTTAAAGGCCTACGCTTACGCCGGGCGCTTCACCGAGCGCGACGCCGTCGATCTGTGGCGCCTCCTGGAGGCGGCGTACGCCGCTGGCATCACGGCCGCCAACTGGCCGACCGGGCCCACGGCCGCCGAGGCGGCGGCCGTGCTGCGCCGGCACTTCGGCCGTCCCGGCAGTCCCGGCCTGGTCCGCGCGACAAACAGCATGCGCGACCGCACCCGTATTGCCGCCCTCGTAGCCCACGTCATCGGTCCACCCTGAACCGAAGGGCCTTCTTCGGCGGCTAGCCGATGCACAGTGTGACCTGGACATTTCACGTCAGCCGGGCCTCGGCGTGACATCCGGCTGTGCGATTTCACGCCCACCACCACTCGGTCCCCAAGACCGGTCCCGCCGGATGCGGGATTACCCTGCTTCGAAGCCGGCCTGCTCCCCTGTTGGGAACAACCCTTCAGACGAGGTCGGCCAGAAGGGTTGCGCCGGGCAGCAGGGAGTGGGCCGACGGTCCGGCGGTCCACGCCAACCGAGTGGTGGCGAGCAGGTCCAGCGCCGCCAGCTGGTTCTCCAGGCGGTACAGCTCGCGGTCGACGTCGGCGACCGTGATCGGGTCGTTCCCGCGCCGCCAACCGTGGCCGAGCAGTGAGAACACCTTGGCGGCCAGATCGCCGGTCGTCAGCGGTCCCCGCGCGGCGACCAGAGCCACCGCGCGCTCGGCGACCATCGTCGAGAACCCTCGCGGCGGGAACCAGGTCCGCAGCCGGCGGACCGTCTCGACTTCGTCGTCGGCTGCCTTGGTCGGGCGGAGCACGCCGCGGCTCAGCCGCAGCAGGCCGACGTGGCGCAGGATGTCGTGCAGCGCGGCAAGCGGGAGCAGGTCCTCCTCGATCGACGCCGGCCGGCCCAGCAGATACCAGTCCGGGCGATGCTGCTGGACGGCGCGCACGACCACCCGCGGCAGTCGCCCACCCGGGGTCAGCTTGACGCCGTCGGCCAGTAGGCCGAGCAGCAGCCGGACGCTCTCCGGGACCTCGCCCACCGCGTTCCGCACCCGCCGGTCGGTCGCCTGCCGGTCGAATGCGTGCAGCCGGTCGCCGACCCAGTCACGCATCGCCTGGTGTTCCGGGTGTCGCGGATCGGCCAGCGACGCCAGCAGCTCGGCGTAGCCATGCGGGCCGCCGCAGTCCTCCGGCGGGCAGGTGCCCTCGCCGTCGACGCAGCCCGGGGCGTCTTCGCCGGAACCGAGCACCTCGACGTCGTGGGTCCACCCGTCACCGAAGTCGTAGAGGTAGTCGAAGCGCGGGGGAAGCGCGGACAGCCGCACGCCCTGCTCGTCGGTGTCGCTTCCGTCGTCCCAGCCCTCGCTCGCGATCGAGTAGACGGCCGAGTCGGTGCGGTACTGGTGCAGGTGCAAGTCGGTCCAGCCCAAGGCGACTTGCAGCACGTCGTGCAGCTCGTCGAGGGTGATTGCGGTCGGAACGTCGATCACCCGCTGCACCTTCGGTTCGACCTCGCGCAGGGTCACTCGCAGCCGGGTAGTCCTCACCGCGCCCCGTCCGGGTCCGGCACACCGCAGCACTTCTTGTACTTGCGCCCGGAGCCGCACCAGCAGGGCTCGTTGCGGGCGGGCGGCCAGGTGACGACCCGCGACGAGTCGGCACACAGGTCGGCGGCGTAACGGGCGCGCAGATCCGCCGGATCGCCGTCCTCGCGGTTCTCCTTGCGCCACGCCGTGTACTCCGCCCAACGAATCGGCGCGATGCGGATCGCGGTCATCCCGGCCTCCGACCGTGCGCGCAGCCGTCCCTCCATCCGGCGGCAGTAGGTCGCATGGCCGACGAGGCCGCCACTTTCGTCGCGGACAATCGAAGCGTCGGCGATGTCGGGCCAGTGCTGCTCCAGGTGCGGGTACTCGTCGGCGGGCAGCCACGCCCAGGCCACCGGCGGCTGATCGCCTCGGCCGCGCGCAATTTGCGTCGGCGCGTGGGCCAGGCCCGGTCGGGGTGCTGGCGTGGGCGCCACGGGCCGGGGCTCGGCGGTCTGCAGCCAGTCCGGTGCCCGGCCCAGCGCGGTCAGACTGTCTGCCCGCAGATCCCGCAGCTGGTCCACCAGTCGCTCCGGGTCCCCGGTGCGCACCGCCAGCTCCAAGCCCTTCGTCAGCCACGCCAGCGCGATTTCATGCTCGCCGATCGCCCCGTACTCCAGCCCGGCGTTGTTGTAGAGCCACACGTCGTCCGGCGTATCGCGGGCGACCTCGTCCCAGATCGCCGCTGCCTCCGCTAGCCGCCCGTGGCGGGTCAGGATCTCGGCTCGCCGGCAGCGTGGATCCGGTTTGCTCTCGTAGCCCTGGTCGGCCAGCACGTCCGCATGCCTCAGCGCGTCCTCCACCCGGCCCAGCTGGTCGTAGGCCTCGGCGAGCTCGTCATGCAGCTCCAGAGCGTCGAGGTACCCACCGGCGGCCGGGTCGGCCTCGCAGACCGCGAGCGCCCGCTCCAGCACCCGCGCGTACGTCTCCGGCGGGCCGGCCGCCGCCTCTCTGAGCTCGCGGTAGACACGGTCCGCCTCGTCCACATGCACGGGACCATCATCGCGGATCCGGCGTCGCGAACAGGGCCCGGCCTTGGCCCTACCTCCGTCTACATCACCGGCAACGCTCATCAACAATTTCCGACAGCAATGGCTGCCGCGCTCCCCGATATGGCTCAAAAGAACTTCCGAAGGCCCTGCAAGAACGACGGCACGTATGCTATCAAGATAGAGAGATCGGGCCCCGCTTCGCGGGGCCCATTGGCATTTCTAGGGGTGACGCGTTGGACGTTGTTGGGTGGCGTTGATAAGTGCAGGGAGGAATGAAGGTCTACTCCGGCTCGCCGTCGGCCGCTCCGTGCTACGTGGAGGCCGACCGGGGCCGGGCGGACGACTACTACCTCACCGAGGGAACCGGGCTCGCCTGACGGTTCACCGCCACCGACGGCCGAGTGGCCGAACTGGGCCCGCTGACCGGCGAGGCCTACGAGACGTGGGTCGCCGGGCGGGACCCGGAGTCCGGTCAGCCGCGGGGACGACTGCGTTCCGATGCGCATGCAGTGCGGTTCGTGGAGGTCGTGGTCAACGGTCCCAAGACATGGTCACTGGCGGCGGCTCTGCACCCGGACGTCGCCGCGGCGTACCAGGCCGCACAGGACCGAGCGGCGGAGCAGATCGTCGCCTGGCTGTCCGAGCACGCGACCACCCGGGTCGGGCCGGCCGGCGGTCAGGTGCAGGTGCCGGTGGAGGTCCTGGAGGCGGCGACTGTGCGGCACTTCACCTCCCGCAAGAACGACCCGCACTGGCATCTGCACCTGCAGTTCCTGTCCCGGGTGTTCGCCACCGGGAAATGGCGGGGCCTGCACACCGTCGGCATCCGGGATTCCCTGAATGCCATCAACGGGATCGGGCACGCGGCGATGGCCTGCGATAAGGAATTGAACGCCGCGTTCGCCGCGCACGGCTACACGAAGGACGCTACTGGAGAAATACTGGAGCTCGCCGAGTACGTGGGTCCGTTCAGTGCGCGGCATGCGCAGATCGCGCGAAATGTAGACCGCTACGAACGGGAATGGATTGCCGCGCACCCCGGCGAAACCCCCGGTCCTGCTCTGCGCCGCGTCTGGGACGCCCGTGCCTGGGCCGAGGACCGCCCGGACAAGGCCACCCCCCAGCCTGGTGCAGACGTCGGCGAGCGCTGGCGGACCGACCTTGCCGAACTCGGCTTCCGCGCCCCCGCGAGGCCCGTCGTGCTGGCGCCCACCCCGGTCGGGGCCATGGATCGGGACGCGCTCGCGGCACGAGTGCTGACCCGGCTGGCCGCCGCCCGTTCGGCTTGGAACGCCGCCGACGTGCGCGGGGAGGCGGAGCGGCTGATCGCCGCGGCAGGAGTCGTCGTCGAGGTGGCGGTGCGCATCGAGCTGGCCGAGGACCTCACCGCTCGCGCCATGGCCCAGTGCGTGCCGCTCCTCCAGCGGGACGCGGTACCTGAGCACATCCGGGCCTGGACCTCCGCACCGGTCCTTGCGGTGGAGGCCGACCTGACCGCCCGGTTGACCGCGCGGCACGGCACCGGGGCACCTGACACCGGCGTGACACACCCGCGGTCCGACCTGACACCGCCGGTCGAGCTTGCGACGGAGGCCGGGCGGCTGGACCCGGGACAGGCCGAGGCGGTCGCCGCGCTCGCCGGCGACCGGCCGCTGGTCGTGGTCGAGGGCGCCGCCGGCGCGGGCAAGACCACCACGCTGGCCGCCACCCGCGATGCGCTCGAGGAACAAGGCCGGCGGCTCCGAGTGGTCACCCCGATGCTGAAGGCCGCCAAGATCGCGCGGGCCGAGGTCGGTACGGCCGCGGGATCCGCGGCCCAGCTCGCCTTCGAGTACGGCTGGCGGTGGGACGATGACGGACGCTGGACCCGCCTCACCATCGGCGCGGTCGACCCGGCCACCGGCCGCGGTTACTCCGGTCCCGGTGAGGGCGCGCGGCTGCGGCGCGGCGACCTGCTGGTCTGCGACGAGGCGGGCATGCTCGACCAGGACACCGCCCGCGCCCTGCTGACCGTCGCCGACGAGTGCCGGGTGCGCGTCGCGCTGCTCGGCGACCGGCACCAGCTTGCCGCTGTGGGCCGCGGCGGCGTGCTCGACCTCGCCGTCGGCCGGGTCGACGCCGACGCCCATCAGACCCTGCAGGGGCTGCATCGCTTCACCCGCACCGGCCCCGACGGCCGCACCGTGCCCGATGTCGGCTACGCCGACCTGACGCTCGCAATGCGCGCCGGGGACGAACCCGGGAAGGTGTTCGACGCGCTCCTCGAACGGGGCCAGATCCGGCTGCACCCCGATCCGGACGCGCTGCGGGAGGCGCTGGCTGCTACAGCTGCGGCGTCGTACGCCGCGGGCCAGCGGCCGGCGGTGGTCGCCGACACCCGCGAGCAGGTCGCCGAACTCAACGCCGCCATCCGCGACCGTCTGGTGGCCGCCGGCCGGGTCGACGACGTGCACGCGTTCGTCACCGCGTCGGGGGAGCGGGTCGGCGTCGGGGACCGGATCGTCACCCGCCGCAACGACCCCGACCTCGACGTGGCCAATCGCGACACCTGGGTCGTCGCCGTCGTGGGCTCGCGGGGCGACCTCCTTGTCACCCCGGACGATGTCAGCCCGGCCGGGGGTGTGCGTGCATCTGTCACCCCGGCCTCGGGTCGGCGGGTGCTGCCCGCCGACTACGTCACCGCGCATGTGGAGCTCGCGTACGCGAGCACGGCGTACGGCGCGCAGGGCGACACGGCGACTGCCGCCCATGTCGTGGTCGGGGAGCACACCGGGGCGGCGTCGGCCTACGTGGGGATGACCCGCGGCCGCACCGCGAACACCGCCCACCTCGTCGCCGGCGATGTCAACGATGCGCGGGACCAGTGGATCGCGGTGTTCGCCCGCGACCGTGCCGACCTTGGCCCCGCCCACGCCTCCCGGCGGGCAGCGGCCGAGGCGGCCCGTTACGCCGCACCGCGGCCGCTGGACGACCTCCTCGCCGAGCTGCGCGCCGCGTGGACCGAGCAGCAGCGCTGTGCCGACTTGCTCACCCGCCAGCAGCTGCAACGCGAAGCCCTCCGCGCGACCGTCGCCCGGCACGCCGAAAGCACCCAGCGGCTCTCCTGCATGGCGGTCATTTCCGCGCAGGCCGCGACCGACGCCGCTACCGCTCGGCAGCGGGCCGAGGCCAGCGGCTCCCGCATCGCCGCCGACGCCGACCGGATCCGCGACGTCCTCCTCAACCGGTGGAACGCCGAGCGGGAGGCCGCCCGGCAGGCAGCCCGGGTGGTCCTCGACGGCTCCGGCCGGCTGGGGCTGCGCCGCGGCGCAGTGGTCCGCGCCGGCGAGCAGCTCACCGGCTGGCACGCCACCTGGGCACGGCACCTGGGCCTGCCCGCCGACACCGCCCGGCTGGTCCGGGTCGCCGCCAGGCCCGATGACCCGGACACCGTCCGGGCGGCGCTGGACGCCGCGGCTCGCCGCGCCGCCGAAGCCGCTCACCCCGAGCACGCGGCACTGACCGCCACCGCCGAGGCTGCCGGTCGGACCCACCACACCGCCCAGCGCGAGCTGGACTGGGCCCGGTACGACCACGACAACCGCTACCCAACGCCGGGCCAGGATGACTTCGCCCAACGGTTGGCCGACGCTGAGCGGTCGCTGGCCGCCACCCGCCAGCAGCTAACCGACGTCCGGGCGCGCATCGCCACGCTGCAGACCGAACCGGTCCTGCTCGCGCAGCCGCCCGAGCGCCTCCAGCAGGAGTGCGCGGCCTGGCGCGCCGGCCGCGACGCCATCCCAAGCGCGGCCCAGACGACTCCGCAGCCGATGGCCGGGGCCAACCCGAGCGTGCACCATCCGCGCCCGGACCATCTGCGCTACCTCACCTCACACCGCACCCCCGGCCAGGGCATCGGGCGCTGATCGGCGGCAGCCCGGCTGGAGGCCAACAGGAGACTTACCGGAGAGAAACAGCAGGTCGGACCAGAAGCTGGTCGATGGGTGTCAGCAATGGCGTGGGACGGACGCCTTCTATCGGTGTCGGACCATCCACGTGACCTGCCAGGGAGGCAGCCATGCCCGACCACACCGTCGGCCACGAGACCGACCTGCTCACCATCGTCGAGGCCGCCGAAGTGCTGCGCACACCCGTCGGCACGCTTCGGTACTGGCGGCACTGCAATACCGGTCCCCGCAGCTTCCGTCTCGGCCGCCGCGTCCTCTACCGCCGCGACGACCTCATTGCCTGGATCGCCGCGCAACGCAAGCGCGCAGTGGCAAGCGACGCGTGAGCCAGCGGGCAAGGGGCCGACCCAGGTCTGGGGCCCGTCGCGGAGCGACCTCCACGTGCGATGGATCACCGGATGACGCGCCGGCGGGTGGCCCGGAGCAGGCGCCCCACGGGAGCACTGAACGCCATTCCTCGCGGATTCTTGCGGACTGTTTGCGGACAGCTGGCCGGCCGGAGCCCCGAATGATCTTGTCCTGTCGAACGAACCCGCTGGTCAGCGGGCTGTTGTGTGGTGCGCCATCAGGGACTCGAACCCCGAACCCGCTGATTAAGAGTCAGCTGCTCTGCCAATTGAGCTAATGGCGCGTGCCGTCCGGTCGCCCGGGCAACGAGGGGAAACGATACCAGCGCCGTGCCGGTCGCTGCCGGGGGGACCACGAGCGCCGGCGCCACCGCCCTGTCGCTGCGCCGTGGCACCCTGGCTCCGGCGGCCGCGGGGGCGGGCCGCGGGGACGGAAGAGGAGCCGACCGGGTGCGACGGACAGCCGCTGTGGCCATCGCGGGAGCGTTGCTCCTGCTCGCGGGGTGCCAGGACGACGCGGACTCCGGCGGGTCCTCCGCCGCGCCGTCGTCGCAGGCCGGCCCTGCCGAGGTGGTGCTGAGCGTCCCCGACGGCAGCGTTGACGTCTCACCCGTCGTCCCCTTGGAGATCTCCGTCACCGACGGCGAGCTCGGCGAGGTCGCCCTGACCGACGAGGCCGGCGTCCCGGTTCCGGGCAGCGTCGCGGACTCGCCGGCCGACCCGGACGTCGACGTCTGGACGCCGGAGGTCGAGCTGGCCTACGGCGCCACCTACACGCTCACCGCGAGCGCCGCAGGCTCCGGCGCGCAGACCGTCGAGGCGTCGTCCACCTTCACCACGGTGACGCCCGCGGAGGTGTCCACGCCGAGCATCGGGCCGCTCGACGGCCAGACCGTGGGCGTCGGGATGCCGATCCGGGTCTACTTCGACCAGCCGGTCGCCGACCGGGCCGCCGTCGAGCGGCACCTGCTGGTGGAGACCTCGAACCCGACCGACGGCATCTGGAGCTGGCTGAGCGACACCGAGGTGCACTTCCGGCCCTCCACGTACTGGCCGGCCCACACCGACGTCACGCTGGACGCCGACCTGTACGGCGTCTCCTTCGGCGACGGCGTCTGGGGCGAGAAGGACCGCACGGTCTCCTTCCGCGTCGGCGACGAGCACGTGTCGATCGCCGACGCCGGGACGCACACCATGCAGGTCTTCGAGAACGGCCGGCTGGTGCAGACCTACCCGATCAGCGCCGGCAGCGACGACAACCCCAGCCACAACGGCGTGCACGTGGTCACCGGGCTCGACCGCAACCGGGTCATGGACTCGAGCACCTACGGCGTCCCCGTCGACAGCCCCGGCGGCTACCGGACACCGGTGGAGTACGCCGTCCGCATCTCGAACAACGGCGAGTTCGTGCACGCGGCGCCCTGGTCGGTGGCGGAGCAGGGCAACGCCAACGTCTCGCACGGCTGCATCAACATGTCGACCGAGCGGGCCGCCTGGTTCTTCGACTTCTCCCAGCCCGGCGACATCGTCGAGATCAGGAACTCGATCGGGCCGCCGCTGGGCCCGGCCGACGGCGACATCTACGACTGGACGCTCTCCTGGGACGAGTGGCGGGCCGGGAGCGCGCTGCAGTAGTGCGCGGGCCGGCCCGCCGGCGGGAGGAGCGAGCCGCCCGCGGTTATCCCGCCGGGAGTGCGGGCATCTCCACGTCCTCGCTGCTCCTGGAGGAGGAACCTCGTGGACACCTGGGTCATCGTGCTGATCGTCGTGGTCGCCGTGCTGCTGCTGGCCGCGCTGGCGCTGGCGCTGGCCAAGCGCAACCGCATCGGGGCGACCCGCAAGAGGGAGCAGGCGCGCGAGCACCTGCAGGAGGCGCAGCTGCGCGGCGTGCAGGCCGAGCGCGAGCAGGCGCTGGCCGAGGAGCAGGCCGCCCGGGCCCGCCGCGAGCGCGCCGAGGTGGAGGAGCGCACCCGGCTGGCCGAGCAGGAGGCCGCCCAGCGCGCCGCCTCGGCGAACGAGCACGCCACGGCCGCCCAGGAGCTGCGGGCGAAGGCCGAGAAGCTGGCTCCCGACCTCACCACCGACCGGCCGGCCCACCCCGAGGGCGGCGCCACCCGCCGATGACTCCGGCGCCCCTCGCCGGTCTCAACCCGGCGAGGGGGGGGGGGGGGCCCCCCCCCCCCCCGGGGGGGGGGGCGCCCCCCGACGCCCTGGGACGGCTGTGACCTGCGGGGCTGCGCATCCCCCGCGCACCCCCTGCGGACCCCCCACAGTGGC
>NZ_JBJNRJ010000069.1:0-25171 GCF_046233715.1 Trujillonella humicola
CCCCCCCCCCCCCCCCCCCCCCCCCCCCCCCCCCCCCCCCCCCCCCCCCCCCCCGCCCCGCCGACCCCCCCCCCCCCCCGGACCAGGGCGCCCGGGTCAGCGCCCGCGCAGCTCGCGGCGGAGGATCTTGCCGGTCACCGTCTTGGGCAGCTCGTCGATGACCTCCACATGGCGCGGGTACTTGTAGGCGGCCATCCGCTCCCGGCAGTGCGCGATCAGCTCCTCGGGCGTCGCCTGCGCGCCGGGCCGGAGGCTGACGTAGGCCTTGACCGTCTCCCCGCGCTTCTCGTCGGGGACGCCGACCACGGCGGACTCGCGCACGGCCGGGTGCTCGGCCAGCACGTCCTCGACCTCGCGCGGCCAGACCTTGTAGCCCGAGGCGTTGATCATGTCCTTCTTGCGGTCGACGATGAACACCCAGCCGTCGGGGTCCATGAAGCCGACGTCGCCGCTGCGCAACGCCCCACCGGGCAGGTTGGCGGCGGTCTCCTCGGGCTTGCCCCAGTAGCCGGCGACGACCTGCGGGCCCTCGGCGACGATCTCGCCGACCTCGCCCAGCGGCAGGTCGCGGTGCTCGTCGTCCTGGATCCGCACGATCGTGTTCGGCGCCGGGGTCCCCACCGACAGCGCGCCCGAGGTCGGGTCCACCGGCGAGGGCGAGCCGAACGGGGTGACGGTCATCGGGGACGTCGTCTCGGTGAGCCCGTAGGCGTTGTGCACCTGGATGCCCGTCGCCTCCTTGAACGCCTTCTCCGCCGTCGGGCTGATCGCCGCGCCGCCGGAGTAGACCGACGTGAAGGAGGAGAAGTGGTCCCGGGTGAACCCCGGCGCGCCCAGCAGCGCGTTGAGCGCGGTGATCGCCCCGATGGTGAACGCCGGCCGGTGCTCGAGCAGCGCGTCCAGCACCACCTGCGGCTCGAACCGGTAGGCCAGCACCAGCGGCGCCGGCACCAGCAGGCTCACCGCGATGTGCCCGATCAGCCCGGTGATGTGGAACAGCGGAGCGATCCCGAAGATCGATCCGTCGCGCCCGGCGTGCACCCAGTCCCGGTAGACCTGCGCGGTGAAGACGACGTTGCGGTGGGTGTTCATCGCGCCCTTGGGCACCCCGGTCGTCCCCGACGTGTAGGTCAGGAACGCGACGTCGTCCGGCCCGAGCTGCGCCGGCGCCGGGGTCCGGCCCCGGTACCGGGCGGCGAACTCCAGCAGGTCCTCGGTGCCCTCGTGCCGCTGCCGTCGGGTGCCGGCGAACAGCCGCGGGTCGTCGCGGGTCTGGAAGTCCAGCTCGCTGGTGGTGAGCACCAGCCGCACGTCGGTGCCGGGCACGACGTCGCGCGCCACCTGGTCGTACAGCCCCTCCAGCGAGAGCAGCACCGTGGCGCCGGAGTCCTCGAGCAGGTACGACAGCTCCCGGGTCCGGCTCATCGGGTTGATCGAGACCATGACGCCGCCGGCCTTCCAGGTCGCCACCATCGCGATGACGAACTGCGGCACGTTCTGCAGGTAGACGGCGAGCCGGTCCCCGGGCGAGAACCCCGAGTCCAGGAGCCCCGCGGCGAGGGCGTCGCTGAGCTCGTCGAGCTCCCGCCGCGTCACCGTGCCGTCGAAGTAGTGCAGGGCGACGCCGTCCGGGTCGCGCTCCACGCCGGCGCGGTACATCTCCAGCGCGTTCGCGAACTCGACCGCGTAGTCCGAGGGCTGCCCCTCGGCGTACCGCGCCAGCCAGGGCCGCTCGTCGTAGGCGCTCACGTCGCGCCTACTTGATCGCCAGCGGGTTGACCGGCGACCCGGTGGCCAGGTGGATCTTCAGCGGCGCGGCGGCCCACAGGAACGCGTACTGGCCGTCGTCGGCGCAGTCGGCGGCGAGCTCCTCCAGGTCGCAGATCTCGGTGAGGGTGACGCCGAGGTTGCGCATCAGGGCGCAGTGCAGGGGCAGCGCGGTGCCGTTGTTGGGGTCGAAGGTGACCTCGTTGGCGATCGTGTCGGTGGCCAGGTTGGGGATCTCCATGTCCTGGAACCAGCGGACCAGCTCGGGGCTGTAGACCAGGCCGGGCTCGTTGAAGCCCTCGTAGAACGCGTCGCCCTGCTCGTGGAACAGCTGCAGGAAGTTGGTCCGGATGACCAGGACGTCGCGCTTCTCGATCGGGGTGCCCTGGGCCTGCGCGCAGGCCACGAGGTCCTCGTGGGTGAACGTCTCGCCCTTCTCGAGGGTCGGCTTGCCGCGGAAGCGGGCCATGTCGAGCAGGAGGCCGCGGCCCACGACGCCGCGGCGGGCGATGGGCTCGACGCTGGCCTTGTCCATGCCGCCGACGGTGGTCCGGGCGTCGTAGCCGTTCCAGATCTGGCCGCCGTACCAGACGTGGCCCAGCGCGTCGTACTGCGTCGAGCCCTGGAGGAAGGCGTTGATCTTGTCGTCGGCGTAGTGCAGGCCGCCGGGGAACTGCGGAGCGTCGGGGGAGTCCCAGCTGGACTCGTCGAGGATCTGGGTGCGCTCGGCCGGGGTGCGCCCGGGCCACACCGGGTCGCCCTTCGGGTCGCCGATCAGCCGCTGGAGGGTGAACACCTTGCCCTGCCGCACGTGCCGGATCCCCCGCATCACCTCGTCCGCGGTCAGGTAGTTCAGGGCGCCGACCTCGTCGTCGGCACCCCACTTGCCCCAGTTGGTGGGGGCATCGGCCAGGACCTCGGTCATGTCGGGGGCGTCGGGCACGGTGGTCTCCTCGTCGTCGAGGGGGCAGGGGACGTGCCCACCGTCACAGTCCCGGCTCCGGCCGGGCAAGCGCGGGGGACGACGGGCGCTCGGCGGTGCAACGTCGCCGCAACGTCGGGCTCGGAGCGACCGGCCGGCCGCGCCTGGCCAGACGTCCAGAGGTGTCGACGCTCTGTTACCAGAGTGACGCCCGGGAACGGTCCCGCGGGCCGCCTCGGCCTGGGAGGATGGTCCGGGTCGGCAGGGGTGCGTCGAGGGGTGGACGACGGTGGTGGAGCCGGGGCGGCAGAGCCTGGGTGAGCGTTACGAGCTCACCGGGCTGATCGCCTCGGGCGGCATGGGCCAGGTCTGGCGCGGGACCGACGTGCTGCTGGGGCGGCCGGTCGCGGTGAAGGTGCTGCGCAGCGAGTACACCGGCGACCCGACCTTCGTGGCCCGCTTCCGGGCGGAGGCGCAGCACGCCGCGGCGCTGTCGCACCCGAACATCGCCAGCGTCTTCGACTACGGGGAGACCCGGTCCGAGCACGGCGAGACCCTGGCCTACCTGGTCATGGAGCTGGTCGAGGGCGAGCCGCTGTCGGCGGTCCTGCGCCGGGAGGGCCGGCTCGACGCCGCGACCACGATGTCGGTGCTGCAGCAGACCGCCTCCGCCCTCGCCGAGGCGCACCGGGTCGGGCTGGTCCACCGCGACGTCAAGCCGGGCAACATCCTCGTCTGCCCCGACGGCCAGGTGAAGATCACCGACTTCGGCATCGCCTGGTCGGCCGGCAGCGTGCCGCTGACCCGTACCGGCCAGGTCATCGGGACCCCCCAGTACCTCTCCCCGGAGCAGGCCGAGGGGCGCCTGGCCACCCCCGCCAGCGACGTCTACGCCCTGGGTCTGGTCGGCTACGAGTGCCTGGCGGGCCACCCCGCCTTCGACGGCGACAACGCCGTCACCATCGCCCTCAAGCAGCTGCGCGAGGACCCCGAGCCGCTGCCCGGCGAGCTGCCGACCGGTGTCCGCACGGTCATCACCCGGGCGCTGGCGAAGGACCCGGCGGCACGCATGCCCGACGGTGCGGCCTTCGCCGCTGCGGTGGCCGCGGCCCGGGCGGGACGGCTGCCCGACCTCGGGGAGACCGGCGTGCGCGCGGCGCCGCTGGGTGCCCCGCCGTCCTCGCCCGCCGATGCCGGCCCGCCCACGGTGGCCGCCGGCGCCCACCGGTCACCCCCGTCCCCGGCCCGCCGGCGGGCCACCGCGGTGCTGGTCCCGGTCGCCGCGCTGCTGCTGGGTGCGGGGGCCGCGGCCGGCGTGTTCCTGGCGGTGTCGGGTGCCACGCCGTCCTCGCCGGTGGCCGCGGCGCAGATCGAGGAGACCGGAACGGTCCGGCTCGCGGCCGAGGACTACGTGAACCGGCCGGTCGACGACGTCGCCGCCCAGCTCTCCGCCCTCGGGCTCGCCGTGTACCGCCACCCCGAGGTCACCGGCTCGTTCGCGGCGGGCACGGTCACCCGGCTGGACCCCGCCGGGCGGGCGCTCGAGCCCGGCGACCGGGTGGACGTCTGGTACGCCGTCGAGCCCGGCCGGGACGCCCGGCCCCCGGTCGTCACCCGGAGCCCGGCCGGCGGTGGGGTGGCCGTGATCGGCGGCGAGGACGTGCCGCCCCCGGACGACGTCCTCCCCGATCCGCTGCCCACCTCGTCCGCCCCGCCGGCCCCGACCAGCACGCCGGGCGCCCCGGGGTCGCCGACCCCGACCACGACCGCGCCGGGGACGACGACCTCGACGACCAGCGCCCCCCCGACCGACGGAACTCCGGCTCCGACCGGCGAGCCGACCGGGTCCGGCACGGCGACCTCCACCGCGCCCGGCACGACCGCCCCGGTCCCGCCCGCCTGATCTCTGTCGGCACCCCATCGGGTGGTCCCGCCGGCCGCGGGGTTTCCGGACCGCGTCCGTGTGGAATGTCTGCCCGGCACGGGGCGGTGGGTCTGGGGGTCCGGGGAGTGGGTGGAACGGTCCGTCGCGTCCTCGGGGACCGCTACGAGCTGGTGGAGCTGGTGGCCACCGGCGGTATGGGCCGGGTCTGGCGGGCCCGTGACCGGCGGCTGGACCGGACCGTGGCCGTCAAGGTGCTGCGCAGCGAGTACACCGACGACGCCGTCTCCCTCGCGCGCTTCCGGGCCGAGGCCCAGGTGTCGGCGCGGCTGCGGCACCGCAACATCGCCGCCCTGCACGACTACGGGGAGGCGACCGGGCCGGACGGGGAGGTCTGCGCCTTCCTGGTGATGGAACTCGTCGAGGGCGAGTCGCTGGCCGCCCGCCTCGCGCGCGAGCCCAGGCTCCCGCCGGACGTGGTGCTCGACGTGGTGGACCAGACGGCGGCCGCGCTCTCCGCGGCGCACGAGGCGGGCGTCGTCCACCGGGACGTCAAGCCCGGCAACGTCCTGCTGGGCAGCGACGGCGTCGTCCGCATCACCGACTTCGGCATCGCCTGGACGGCAACCAGCGTGCCGCTCACGCGCACGGGGCAGGTGGTCGGCACCGCCTGCTACCTGTCCCCGGAACAGGCGGAGGGGCGGCACGCCTCGCCGGCCAGCGACGTCTACGCGCTGGGCATGGTCGCCTACGAGTGCCTGGCGGGGCGGCGTGCCTTCGACGGCGACAACCCCGTGCAGATCGCGCTGCGGCAGATCCGCGAGCAGCCCGCACCGCTGCCCGACGACGTCCCGGACGGCGTGCGGGTGCTGGTGGACCGCGCGCTGGTCAAGGACCCCGACGGCCGGCTGCGCGACGGCTCCCAGGTGCGCGCCGCCGTCGCCGACGTGCGTGCCGGGCGCCGGCTGGAGCCGGCTCCTCCCCCGCGGACCCGGGAACTCGTCCTGCCGCCCGCGCGGCGGCGGCACGGGCGGCGGGCGCTGGCCCCGCTGGCCACCCTGCTCGTGGGCGCCGGCATCGGCGTGGGGGCGCTGCAGCTCGTCGCCGGCCCGGCGGCGGTCGTCCCGCCCGCCGCCGCGGGCGAGGAGTCGCCGCGGGCCACCGGGGTGGACGTCGACGCGGCCGCCCTGATCGGCCGGCCGGCCGACGAGGTCGAGGCCGAGCTGGTCGGCCTCGGGCTGGGCGTGGCGCGCGTCGAGCAGCCGACGACCGGGTCGGCGCCCGGGCTGGTGACCGCCGTGTCCCCGGCCGGCCGGCTGGCCACCGGCACGCTGGTCACCCTGACCGTCGCCACCGAGCCGCCCGCCCCGGCGCAGACCCCCGCCCCCGCCGCGCCGGCCGGTGCGGGCCCGGCCGACGTCGGCGCGCCACCCGCCCAGGAGACGCCGGCGCCCGCGCCCGTCCCCCCGGCACCGGGCACCCCGGCCGCGGGTGGTCCGGGTCCCGGCGGCGGCGTGGACCAGGGCGAGGGACCGGGCGGCGGGAACCCGGGCAGCGGGAACGGCACCGCGCCCGGCAACGCGAACCCGGGCAACGGCAACGGGCCGGGCAACGCGAACCCGGGCAACGGCAACGGGCCGGGCAACGCGAACCCGGGCAACGGCAACGGGCCGGGCAACGCGAACCCGGGCAACGGCAACGGGCCGGGCAGCGCGAACGCGGGCGGCGGCAACCCGGGCGGCGGCCCCGGACGCGCCAACGCGGGCGGCGGCAACGCGGGCGGCGGCCGGGGCTGACCCGCGAGGGCCGGGGGGCGGAGGGGTCCTCCGGCTCCTAGGGTCGGTCCGTGGTCACTCGCGCGGGCATCGTCGTCACCGGGACCGAGGTGCTCACCGGCCGGGTGACCGACCGCAACGGACCGTGGCTGGCCGAGCAGCTGCGGCAGCGCGGGGTGGACGTCGCCGCGGTCGTGGTCGTGGGTGACCGCCCCGAGGACCTGCGGGCGGCGCTGGACTTCCTGGCCGGCGCGGGCACCGACCTGCTGATCACCTCAGGCGGGCTCGGCCCGACCGCCGACGACCTGACCGCGCAGGTGGTCGGGGACTGGCAGGAGCGCCCGTCCGCCGTCGACCCCGCGCTGCAGGAGCGGATCGCCGCGATCGTGGCGCGGCTGACCGCCCGGCGCGGGTGGCGGGTGGACCCCGGGGCGCAGGCCGCCGGCGTCGCCAAGCAGGCGCGGGTGCCGGCCGGCGCCACGGTGCTGGAGCCGGTGGGGACCGCTCCCGGCCTCGTGGTCCCGCCGGGGGAGGGCCGCGCCGCTCCGCCGGTCCTCGTGCTCCCCGGCCCGCCGCCCGAGCTCCAGGGCATGTGGCCGGCAGCGCTGGCCGCCGAGCCGGTCGCCCGGGTGCTGGCCGCCGGCGGTGAGCTGCGCCAGGAGACCGTCCGGCTGTGGGGCACGCTCGAGGCCCAGCTGGCCGCGACGCTGCGCGAGCACGACGCCGAACTGGCCGGGCTGGAGGTCACCACCTGCCTGCGCGACGGCGAGCTCGAGATCGTCACCCGCTTCGGCCCCGGTGCCCAGCCCGCGTACGACCGGCTGGGCGCCGTCCTGGCCGAGGAGTACGGCGACACCCTCTACTCCACCGGCCCGACCGTCGACGACCTCGTCGCAGCGGCGCTGGAGGCGCAGGGCCGCACCATCGCCACCGCCGAGTCGTGCACCGGTGGGCTGCTCGTCGGCCGGCTGACCGAGCGCGCCGGCTCCTCCGCGTGGGTGCTCGGCGGCGTGTGCTCCTACGCCAACTCGGCCAAGGAGGCGATGGCCGACGTCCCTGCGGCGATGCTCGCCGAGCACGGTGCGGTCAGCCCGCAGGTGGCCCGCGCCCTGGCCGACGGCGCCCGGGCCCGCTTCGGCGCCGACGTCGGGGTGGGCATCACCGGGATCGCCGGGCCGGGCGGGGGGACGGCGGACAAGCCGGTGGGCACCGTCCACCTGTGCGCCGTGGGGCCGGACGGCGTGGTGGCCCGGTCGGTGCGGCTGCCGGGCTCGCGGCCGGCGGTGCGCGAGCGCTCCGTCGTCCTGGCGATGCACATGCTGCGCGAGCTGCTGCTGGGCGGGCCCCGGGCATGACCACGACGACGCTGCACGCGACCGGGCCGCGGCCGCCGGCGGCGGTCTGGGACCGGTACCTGTACCTGGACCGCTGGCACGAGTGGGCGCCGCAGATCACCGGTGTGGACTGCCCTCAGCGGTTGCTGACCGCTGGGGCCCGCGGGCGGGTGCGGGGGTTCGGCGTGCCGCTGCCCTTCACCATCGACGCGGTCGACCCGGCGGCGCGGTCGTGGTCCTGGACGGTCGGCGCCGGTCCGCTGCGGCTGCGGCTGCACCACTGGGTCACCGACGGTCCCGACGGCGGCACGACCACCGGCCTGCGCACGACCGGCCCGGCGCCCGCGGTGCTCGGTTACGCCCCGCTCGCGCAGTGGGCGCTCCGGCGGCTGGTGACCTGACCCGCCCGCCGACGTGGCCATTCGGGCGACCCCTCTCACCGAAGTGGCCACTTCGGCGGGTCCCGGGGCCCGGTTCCACGTGGAACCGGGCCCTCCTACCGTGGCGCTCATGAGCGCCACGCACTCCGTCGCCAACCAGGCCCCGCCGCTGGTCGGCCACGACCCGATCGCCGGGGACGCCGCCCTGGCCGAGGCCTGCGTCCGGCACGGCGACGCGGCCACGCTGGCCTCGCTGGCCGACCTCGGGACGCTGGCCGGCAGCGAGCAGGCCCGGGAGTGGGGGCGGCTGGCCGACGAGAACCGGCCGGTGCTGCGCACCCACGACCGGTACGGGCACCGGATCGACGAGGTGGAGTTCCACCCGGCCTGGCACGAGCTCATGCGGACGGCGTTCGAGCACGGCCTCGCCGGCGCTCCCTGGACCGACCCGGGCCCGCACGCCCACGTCCGCCGCGCCGTCGGCTACCTGGGGTGGACGCAGGTCGAGATGGGCCACGGGTGCCCGGTGACGATGACCTACGCCGCCGTCCCCGCCCTGCGCGCGGCCCCGGAGCTCGCGGCCGTGTACGAGCCGGGGCTGACCGGGCGCGGCTACCGGTTCGGGCTGTCCGCCCCGGCGGAGAAGCCGGGACTGGTCGCCGGGATGGGGATGACCGAGAAGCAGGGCGGCTCCGACGTCCGCGGGAACACGACCCGCGCCGTCCCGGCCGCCGACGGCACGTACGCGCTGACCGGGCACAAGTGGTTCACCTCAGCGCCCATGAGCGACCTGTTCCTCGTGCTGGCGCAGCTGCCGGAGGGGGTGTCCTGCTTCCTCGTGCCGCGCGTGCTGCCCGACGGCACGCGCAACGTGTTCCGCCTGCAGCGGCTCAAGGACAAGCTGGGGGACCGCGCGAACGCCTCGTCCGAGGTGGAGTTCGACGGGACGACGGGCTGGCTGGTCGGCGACCCCGGCCGCGGCGTCCCCACCATCATCGAGATGGTCAACGCGACCCGGCTGGACTGCGTGATCGGCTCGGCGGCCACGGTCCGGGCGGCGCTCACCCAGGCGCTGCACCACGCCCGGCACCGGCGGGCCTTCGGCGCGCTGCTGGCCGATCAGCCGCTCATGCAGAACGTGCTGGCCGACCTGGCCGTGGAGAGCGAGGCGGCGACGGCGCTGGCGGTCCGGCTGGCCGCTGCGGTCGACGCGGGGGAGTCGGCCTTCCTGCGGCTGGCCGGCGCGGCGGCGAAGTTCTGGGTGTGCAAGCGGACGCCGGGCGTCGTCGCCGAGGCCCTGGAGGTGCTCGGCGGCAACGGCTACGTCGAGGAGTCGGGCATGCCCCGGCTCTACCGGCAGGCGCCGCTGAACAGCGTCTGGGAGGGGTCGGGCAACGTGATCGCGCTCGACGTCCTGCGCGCGCTGGGCCGGTCGACCGAGGCCCTGGCCGCGGTGGAGGCCGAGCTCGCGCCGGCGCGCGGCGCGGACCCCCGCTTCGACGAGGCGGTCGAGCGGCTGCACGCCGAGCTCGGCGACCCCGTCGACCTGGAGCTGCGGGCCCGCCGGGTGACCGGTCGGCTCGCCCTCTGCCTGCAGGCCTCGCTGCTGCTGCGGTACGCGCCCGCGGAGGTGGCCGAGACCTTCTGCGCCACCCGGCTCGGAGGCGACTGGGGCGCGGTGCTGGGCACCCTCCCCGCGGGCACGCCGGTCGCCCGGATCGTCGAGCGGGCGGTCGTCGCGCCGACCTGACGCGCCCCTGCCCGGAACGGCGGCGTGCCACTACTCTCGGACGGGCGTCGGACTCCGTGCCGTCGTGGGGCCGGTGCCCGCCGGGTACGGCCGGTCCGCGGTGCACGGGGGCCGGGCTCCGCAGGGGGAGAAGGAAGCGGGCGAGTGCACGGAGACGACGGCGGCACGGCGACGCGTGCCGAGCGCGACCTCTTGGCGTCGGTACCCGACGCCGTCTACCACCTCGACCGCGACTGGCAGATCACCTACCTCAACGCCGCGGTGGAGGAGCTGGTGCGCCGCCGCGCGGAGGACCTGCTCGGCCACGGCCTGTTCGAGGCGTTCCCCGCGCTGCGCGGCACGGAGATGGAGCACCAGCTGGCCGCGGTGCTGGCCGACGGGCAGCCGCGCAGCTTCGAGTACCGCTACGAGCCGGTGGACCGCTGGTTCGAGGTGCGCGCCTTCGCCGACGCCCTGGGGCTGTCGGTGTTCCTCCGCGACGTCGAGGAGGAGCGTCGGGTCCGCGACGAGCAGGCCCAGGAGATCCGGCAGCTCACCTCCGTGCTCGACGCGGTGCCGCCGCCGACGGTGCTCATCGACGCCGACTGGCGGATCCTCACGGCCAACCGGGTCTGGTCGTCGGCCGCCGACGCCGCCTGGCGTGAGGACGGGCTCCGCCCGGCGCGGGTGGGCGACCACTACCTCGAGATGATGGCGCAGGCCGTTCCCGCCGAGGACCACCGGCGCATCGAGGAGGGGCTGCGCAGGCTGCTCGACGCTCCCGGCCCCGCCTTCGTCCTCGACTACGCGGCCACCTATGCCGACCGCACCGCGTGGTGGCGGATGCAGGCCGCCCGGGTGGAGGCCTCCGGCCAGGTCGTCGTCACCCACACCGACATCACCGAGCGGGTGCGACAGGAGGAGGCCCTCGCCTGGCAGGCCACCCACGACGACCTCACGGGCCTGCCCAACCGCAGCCGGCTGCTGCAGCTGACCCGGGAGTCGCTGCGGGAGGACCCCACCCGCACCTCGCTGCTGTTCCTCGACCTCGACGGCTTCAAGACGATCAACGACTCGCTGGGGCACGAGGTCGGTGACGAGCTGCTGCGCGAGGTGGGTTCCCGCCTGGCCGCGCAGGTGCGGCCGGACGACGCGGTGGGCCGGCTCGGCGGCGACCAGTTCCTCGTCCTCGCCCGGGGCTGCGACATGTCCGAGGCCGCGGCGCTGGCCTTCCGCCTGCAGCAGTCGTTCATCCAGCCGTTCGTGGCCGAGGGGATCTCGGTGCCGCTGTCGGCGAGCATCGGCGTGGCCGCCGGGCAGCCGGGGCAGCGCCAGGCGCACCAGCTGCTCAGCGATGCCGACGCCGCGGCCTACGCCGCCAAGGGCTCGGGCCGCGACCGGATCCACCTGTTCTCCCCGGGCCTGCGTGACGCCGCCCGGTGGCGGCTGGAGGTCGCCAACGCCCTGCGGGACGGCGCGCTGGAGCAGCTCGTCGTCCACTACCAGCCGGTGGTGCGGGTCGACGACGGCCGCATCGACGGCGTCGAGGCGCTGCTGCGCTGGCAGCACCCCGAGCGCGGGCTGCTGACCCCCGACGCGTTCCTCTCCGTGGCCGAGGAGACCGGTCAGCTGATCCCGATCACCCGGTGGTTGCTCGGCGAGACGACGCGGCAGGCCGCGGAGTGGGCGGCACGGGGCCTGGACCTGCGGATGTCGGTGAACATCAGCGCCCGGCACTTCTCCGCCGAGACGCTCGTGCGCGACGTCCGCGTGGCGCTGCACGACTCCGGCCTGGCACCGGAGCAGCTGGTGCTGGAGCTGACCGAGACCAGCGTGGCCGAGGACCCGACCCGCGCGGAGGACCAGCTCTCCGTGCTGCGCAACTCCGGCGTCCGGGTGGCCATCGACGACTTCGGCACCGGCTGGTCGTCTCTCGCGCAGCTCATGCAGCTGCCCATCGGCACGCTGAAGATCGACCGGTCGCTGCTCACCGCCGCACAGCGGCTGGCCGCGGGCGGCACCGGGGCGGTGCTCGCCGCGATCGTCGCGCTCACCAGGACGCTGGGCATCCGCTCGGTCGCCGAGGGCGTGGAGACCGCCGAGCACCTGCGGATGGTGCGCGAGGCCGGCTGCGACCTGGCGCAGGGCTACCTGCTGGCCCGGCCCATGCCGGCCGGCGACGTCTGGCGGTGGGCCGGGCGGGTGCGCGAGGCCGGCGGGGACTCCTGCGCCCTGGCCCTGTCGGGGTCCCTGCGCTGAGCGGCCCACGGCAGCGGCGGCGCGCCCGGTCGCCGGGTGGCGCGCCGCCGGCGGGCCCTGCCGAACCGGCGGCCCCTGGCGGACCGGCGGTCCCTGCCGTGCCGGTGGCGACGGTGGCACCACCGAACGGGCACACTGCCCCCGTGACGGATCTGGCCGAGTCGGTGACCGCGGCGGAGGACGCCCCGGACGGGCGGCCCCGCCCGGCCCTGGACCTGCTCATCTGGGACGCCCCGAACATCGACATGACCCTGTCGACGGTGATCGGGGCGCGGCCGACCGCGGCGTCGCGTCCACGCTTCGACGCGATCGCCGCCTGGTTCGTGGACGCGGCGGGGGACCCGGCCGAGCCGGGCGCCCCCGACGTCGAGGCCTGCGTCTTCGCGAACATCCCGCCCGTGGTCGGCAGCATGCGCGGCTGGGTCGAGGCGCTGCGCGGGTTCGGCTACGCGGTCTTCGCCCGGCCCAAGACGCAGCCGGACGACGACATCGACCAGGACATGCTCGACCACATCGACGTCCGGGCGCACAGCCACCGGTTGCGGCGGCTGGTGGTCTTCTCCGGTGACGGGCGGAACTTCGCCGAGCCGCTGGAGGAGCTGGCCCGCGCCGGTACGCAGGTCGTCGTCGTCGCGTTCAGCGAGGTGGCGGGCTACGCGATCGGCTCGGAGCTGCTCGAGTTCATCGACATCGAGGACGTGCCGGGGGCCTTCGCCGTCCCGCTGGACCGGGTGCGGCTGGACGCGCTCCCGCCCGACGGCGCCTGGCTGCGGCCGACCAAGAACCTGCGGGAGTTCGTGGCCGGGTACGCGGCCCGTCGCAGCGGCTGAGGGGTCCCGCGCCGGCGTCCGTCCCGGGCCATCCCCCGTGGGCCCGGGCCGCCCGGGGCGGTCGTCTCGTCCGGCTGCGCCGCAGGTCAGCGGCCCGGAAATCGTCGTACCCCGGGTCTAGCGTGCTGGTCATGGCGGGGGTGCGGGAGTTCGCGGTCGGGGTGAGCGTGGTGCCGCTGGCCGCTCCGCCGGAGCGGGACGTGGAGCCGCTGCCGACCGATCCGGGGTGGGTGCCGGAGACGCTGCCGGAGATGCTGCCGACGACCCGGACGGCGGCGGCGAACGCGGCGCTGCTGCAGCAGATCGCCGCCGCCGAGGCGATGCTGGCCGGGCTGCGGGTGCGGGCGGTGATGGGCCTGGCCGCCGCCCGCCCCGACCCGCGTCACACCCACGGCGACGACGAGCAGCGCCGCCCGGGTGAGCTGGAGGGGGTGAGCGAGTTCTTCGCCGACGAGCTGGCCACCGTGCTGGCCTGCTCGCGCACCGCGGCCGGGAAGCTGGTCGACCGGTGCGCCTCGCTGGACCGGCTGCCGGCCACCCTCGCCGCCCTGGACGCCGGCACCCTGGACTGGCCGCGGGCCCGGGTGCTGGCCGACCAGCTCGGCTGGAAGGCCCGCGGCGTGGATCCGGCCGTGATCGCCGCGGTGGAGGCCGCCGTCCTGCCGGCCGCCGCCGAGCTGTCGATCCGCCAGCTGGAGGCCGCGGTCCGCCACGAGCTCACCGCCCGCGACGCCGCCGCCGCCGACCGGCGCCGCGCCCAGGCCGAAGCAGGCTGCGACGTGACCGTCCGCCCACTCGGTGACGGGGTCAGCGAGCTGGTCGCCCGCATGCCGCACGAGCTGGCGGTGGCCTGCCGACGCACCGCCGACGCCGACGCCAAGGCCGCGAAGACCGCCGGTGACCCCCGGCCGCTGGGGGTGCTGCGCGCCGGAGCGCTGGCCGACCGCATCCTGCAACCCGGGAATGACCGCACCCCGGTCACCGCCACCCTCACCGTCGACGTGCCCCTGGCCGCGCTGACGGCCGCGCTCACCGTGGAGGAGTTCCTGGCCGCCGGCGGGCCGACACCGGCGGCGTTCACCCGCGGAGCGGTGCCCGCCCCGACCGCCGAGGTCGACGGCGAACCGATCACCGCCACCCACCTGCGCCGGCTGCTGGCCGACCTGGACGCGATCGGCCTGCGCGCCCCGGCCGACGGGGCGCTGCGGTACGCGTTCACCGACACCGACGGGCGGCTGCTGGCCGTGGCCACCGACACCGAACTGCGCGCCGCCGCCGCCCGCGGCTGCCCCACCCACCCCCACACCTGCTGCGGCTGCCCGCTCCTCACCACACCGCCGGCCGTGCACCGGTACCGGCCGTCGGCCGCGCAGGTGCGCTACCTGCACACCCGCGACCGCACCTGCCGCCACCCCGGCTGCGCCAACCGGGCGGCGTGGGCCGACGCCGACCACGTCATCCCGCACGCCGCCGGCGGGCCCACCGCCTGCCACAACCTGTGCTGCCTGTGCCGTCGGCACCACCGGCTCAAGACCCACGCCGGCGGCTGGACCTACCAGCTGGCCCCCGACGGCACCCTCACCGTCACCACGCCCTCGGGGGTCACCCGCACCAGCCGCCCCCACCGCCGACGACGAGCCGACACCGAACGCCGATCCCGCGCTCCCGGCAGCGACCCACCCCTGCTTCCCCTCACCGGCACCCGCGTCCTCACCGGCCCACCCCTCCCCGGAGCCGAGCCCCCCGACGAGGACCCGCCACCCTTCTGAGCCGGGAGAAAGCGGAACGAGACCGTTCTCACCCGCCGGAGGGGGGTGCCCCCGCGCGCCTCAAGCCCGCTCCACGGGCGTGCCGATGAGCCGGTGTGCCCGACCCCCTCGTCCGCCGCCTCGTCGGCGCGCTGCTCGCCGGTGACCTGCCGGCGGGGGAGAGCACGCCCGTGGACGGCCGCGGCCGCGGTCGGGAGGACGACGCCGCGGCGCAGGCCGAGGTCGAGGCGGAGGTCGGGGCGGTCGCGCTGCACCGGGCGCGGATCTCCGGGCTGGTGATCGGCGTCGTGGCGGTGATCGTCTTCCCGGCGTGGTCGCTGCTGGACTTCTACCTCGAGCCCACCCTGGCGCCGGGCTTCCTCATGCTGCGGCTGCTCGCCGACGTGCCGATGCTGGCGCTGCTGTTCGTGCTGTGGCGCCGCCCGCTCGGCCGCCGCCGGCCCGAGCTGCTGGTCCTCCTCCTGCTCGTGATCGTCCAGGCCTGCATCTGCTGGATGGTCGCCCTCGTCGACAACACGGAGTCCTACGCCTCCGGCCTGCTGCTGGCGATCTACGGCTGCGGCGGCGTCCTCGCCGCCCCGGTGCGCTGGACGGCGGGACTGGTGACCGTCACCTGGTGCGGGCTCGGCGCCGCCGTCCTGCTGTCCCCGGTGGGCATCCCCGACATCGACGTCGTCGCGGTCGTCTTCTGGCTGGCCACCGCCACGATCGTCGCCACGATCACCCACGCCGTCCGACACACGCTCGGCGCGCGCGAGCTCTCCACCCGCGTCCGCCTGCTCCGCGAGCGCGAGCGGACCCGCCTGCTGCTGGACCGCCTCGAGCGGCTCAGCCTCGAGGACCCGCTCACCGGGCTGGCCAACCGCCGCCGGTGGGACGCGGAGCTGGCCGCCGCCTGCGCCGCGGCCGGGGCGACCGGCGCGCCCCTCGCGGTCGTGGTCGTCGACGTCGACCACTTCAAGCAGGTCAACGACCGGCACGGGCACGCCGGCGGGGACGCCGCGCTGCGGGCGGTGGCCCGCCTGCTGCTGCACCGCGTCCGGGCCGGCGACCTGGTGGCCCGGCTGGGCGGGGACGAGCTCGCCGTCCTCCTCCCCGGCTGCGACGGGGCCCGCGCCACCGAGCTCGCCGAGGACCTGCGCGCCGCCGCCGCGATGCTCGCCCCGCCCGGTTTCCGCGCCGGCGAGCTCACACTGTCCCTCGGTGTCGCGGCCGGCGCGGGCGAGCTCGGCCCGGCCGACCTGATGCGCCGGGCCGACCAGCGCCTCTACGCCGCGAAGGCCACCCGCAACGCCGTCGGGGCGCCGCTGCCCCATCCCCGGGCCCTGCACGAGGCGGCGCTCGACCGCTGACCCGGCCGGGTGAGGCGGCCCGCCCGTGGCGGACGATGTCGTTCCGAGCGGGCTAGCGTGGTCCCGGGCCCGCTTCCGCGGTCCACGGCACCAGCAGCACGGGGACAACCACATGGACTCATCCGGCGTCGACCTCCCCGAGGTCGACAGCGCCGTCGACGTGACGTCGCTGCGGCGCGGCATCGCGGTCGAGGCCCGGGTGCAGGTCGCCGACGCGCACACCCTCCTGGTCCGGCCGTCGGCCGGGGACTACGTCGGCGACGTCGTCGCCGCCGGCGAGCCCGTCGAGGTCTTCTGGCAGGGCCCCGCCGGCGGGCGGGCGCTGACGGCCGAGGTGGTGCACGTCGACGGCGGCGCGGCCCCCCGCTGGCACCTCGCGGTCACCGCACCGGCCGAGGACCGGCAGCGCCGCACCGCCGTCCGCTGCCGGCTGACCCTGCCGGTCACGGTCGGCCTGCGCGGCGTCGACCTCGCCGGCGAGACCCGCGACCTCAGCGAGGCCGGCGTCCGCGTCCTCGTCGAGGGCTTCGGAGCCCCGCCGGACCTCGGGACGCCGCTCGGCCTCGCCGTCGACCTCGGCGACGGCGTGGCCTGGTACCGCGCCGAGGTGCAGCGCGTGCAGAGCAGGGGTCCGGACTGGCTCATGAGCCTGCGCCTGGTCGACCCCGCCGAGCGCGACCAGGACCGGTTGCGCCGCCGCGTCTTCCAGGAGCTGCGCGCCGAGCGCGCCCGGACCGCCGGCGTCTGACCGCGCACCCACCGGCTCACGGGGACAGGTCCGTGGCCGTGCCCGGCACCAGCCATCGGAACCGCCCGCGGATCTCCCCCGGTGCCGACGCGAGCGCGCGCTCCACGGCCGCGCGGCCCTGCCGGAAGTGGCTCCACCCCTCGTAGTGCACCGGGACCACCACCCGCGGGGCGACGAGCCGGGCGACCTCGACGGCCTCGCGCGCGGACAGCGTGTAGCGCACCGGCCCGGTCACCGGGAAGCGGACGCCGCCGAGGTGCAGCACCGCGATGTCGACGCGCAGCCGGTCGGCGACCTGCCGCAGCCCGTCGAACAGCACCGAGTCCCCGGAGATCCACAGCACCTCGGCGTCGGGGGCCGGCACGCGTACGGCGAAGCCGACGACGTCCCCCACCAGCGGCCGGCTCAGCGGCGGCCCGTGCCGGGCCGGGGTGGCGGTGACCTCCAGCGCCGGCCGGCCGGGGGCCTCGAGGACCGTCCGCTGCCAGGGCCGCAGCCCGCGCGTCGCCGGCCCGCTCCCGCGCGTCACCGGCCCGCTCTCGGGCGTCCCCGGCCCGCCGCCGCCCCGGCCGCCGGTCAGGCGGGCGGCGCCCGCGGACGTCGTCACCACCACCGGTACCGAGGCCAGCAGCGCCCGGCCGGCGTCGTCGAGGTTGTCGGCGTGGTGGTCGTGGGTGAGCAGCACGGCGTCGACCGGCAGGACCTCCGCGGCCGGCAGCGCCGGCCCGCGCACCTTCCGCGACCCGGTGCCCCAGCCGAAGGCGTAGTGCCGGCCGGGCGGGTCGAACGTCGGGTCGGTGAGCAGCCGCCACCCGCCGAGCTCGACCAGCAGCGTGGGCCCACCGACGTGGGTGAGCCGCGGGCCGGGGTGCACGGCCGTCAGGGCACCTCGGCCGGCCGCGGACCGGTCGCGTGGGCCAGCGCCCAGTCCAGGACCTCGTCGGCGATCCGCTCCCAGCCGGCCTGGGCGGGCAGCAGGTGGGCGTAGCCGTCGTACTCCCGGACCTCGACCGTGCCACCGCGGTAGTGCTTCGCGTTCGAGCGCTGGACGCTCGGCGGCATGATGTGGTCCTCGCTGCCGGAGACGAACAGCAGCGGAGGCCGCGCCGGGTTCGCGTAGTCGACGGCGATGTCCTGGGGCCCGGGCATCAGGTTGGCCAGCACCGAGTTCCACAGGATCCGCCCCGAGGCGGGCACGTGGTACCGCTGGTACAGCCGCCGCGACTCCTCCTCGTCGAAGGTGTTCGTGAAGGCGTAGTGCCACTGCTCCTCGGTCAGCCCGACCGCCCGGTGCCGGTTGGCGGGGTTCTTCAGCACGGCCCAGGTCGAGCGGATCTGGGACAGCGGGGTGACCTTCACGCCCTCGGTCGGGGCGGAGTTCACGGCCACCCCGACCGCGCCCAGACCCCGGTCCAGCAGCAGCTGCACCCAGGCGCCGCCGGCGGAGTGCCCGATGAGCACCGGCGGCCGGTCCAGCTCCCGCACGACGGCCTCCAGGTGCCCGACGAGGGCCGGAGCGGTGAGGTCGGCGATCGGCGTCGGGTCGGCGTTGAGCGCCTCCACCTCCACCTCGAAGCCGGGGTAGGCGGGGGTCAGTACGCGGAACCCGCGCGCCTCGTAGTGCGCCTTCCACCCCTCCCAGCTGCGCGGGGTCACCCAGAACCCGTGGACGAGGACGATCGTGTCCGGCGCGGACGGCGACGTGGTCATGGCGCTTCTCCTCAGCTGGCTCGGCGGGGTCCCGGGGGGACCGGGGTGGCGCGCCGCCGACCCTGGCAGCGGCGGAAGGGGGCCGGTCGACCGTCCGTGCCCGGCCCTGGTCCCTGCGTGCACGACCGGGCGCCGACCGGTTCCGCCACCGGCCGGTCCTCTGCCAGGCTCGGCGGTGACGGGGACCGCCGAGCCGGCCGCGACCGCGGCCGGCCCCGACGCAGGAGCCGGCGATGCTGCTGTTCGACACCGCACCGCTGCCGCCGGGCGAGCGCGCCGAGGCCTTCCGCGCCGTCATGCAGGAGGCGGCCGCGCCGTGCCGCATCGAGCACCGGGAGGAGCCGGACCTGATGCAGGCCCGGATCTCCGCCTGGTCCTACGGCCGCGCCGCGCTGGTCAGCACCGACGCCTCCCGGTTCGGCCTCGTCCGCACCGCCCGCCACGTGCGCGCGGACGGCGAGCCGGTGGTGTCGCTGTCCTACCAGCGCCGGGGCCGGGGGGAGTTCGGCCAGCGGGAGCACCGCCAGGTCGTCCAGGGCAGGGACCTGCTGCTCGTCGACACCACCGCCCCCTACACGTTCGCGTGCGCCACCGGCGGCGGGAACCGGGCCCTGCAGCTGTCCCTCGACGTGCTCGGCCTGCCCGGGGACCTCGTCCGCCGCGCCGCCCCGCGGCTGCGGGCCAGCCCGCTGCACGACCTCGTCCGGACCCACCTCGAGTGGCTCGCCGACGCCGCCCCCGAGCTCGCCGACGACCCCGGCGCCGCGGCGCTGGGCACGGCCACGGTGGAGCTGGTGCGCGCCCTGGTCGTGTCCGCCGCCGGGGACGACCCGCGGCGGGCGCAGGTGCGCGAGGAGACCCTGCTCAGCCGGGTCCGCGCCCACGTCCGCCAGAACCTGGCCG
The DNA here is from genome assembly GCF_046233715.1 of Trujillonella humicola. Taxonomy (NCBI): domain Bacteria; kingdom Bacillati; phylum Actinomycetota; class Actinomycetes; order Geodermatophilales; family Geodermatophilaceae; genus Trujillonella; species Trujillonella humicola. The sequence continues at coordinate 19,361 of NZ_JBJNRJ010000069.1, forward strand.
ATCCCGGGCTCACGCCGCGGTCGATCGCCGCCGCGCACAACGTGTCGGTCCGCCAGCTCTACCGGGCCTGCGCCGAGGCCGGCTGGAGCCTGGAGCAGTGGGTGATCGACCAGCGCCTCGAGGACGCCCGCGTGCGGCTCACCACCCCGGCCGGGTTGCGCCGGCCCATCGGGGCGACCGCGCGCGCGTGCGGCTTCGCCGACGCCAGCCACTTCACCCGGCGGTTCCGCCGGGCGTACGGGATGACGCCGCGGGAGTGGCAGCGGGCGGCGACGAGCGGGGCACCGGGACCCCAGGGATAGTCGCGCGACCTTCGGGGCACCCGGGGAGACGTGACCGCGCCTGCCCGCCTGCCCGAGGCCCTCCGCGAGGTGCGCGACCGGGTCGCCGCCGCCCCGCTGGGCCTGGCCACCGCCGGGCGGGACGACGCCGTGCGGACCGCCCGCGCCGTCGTCGACCAGGTCGACGACTACCTGCTGCCCCGGCTGCGCGACCTCGACGCCCCGCTGCTGACCGTGGTCGGCGGCTCCACCGGCGCCGGCAAGTCCACGCTGGTCAACAGCCTGGTCGGCGTGCCGGTGACCGCCTCGGGGGTGCTGCGGCCGACGACCCGCTCCCCGGTGCTCGTCTGCTCCCCGGCCGACGCGCCGGCGTTCTCCGGCGACCGGGTGCTGCCCGGCCTCGCCCGGGTCACCGGCGGCCCGGGCGGCCCCGGCACGCTGGAGCTGGTGCCCCGCCCGGAGGTGCCCGCCGGCCTGGCCCTGCTCGACGCCCCCGACGTCGACTCCGTCGTCGCCAGCAACCGCGACCTCGCCGCCCAGCTACTCGGCGCCGCCGACCTGTGGGTCTTCGTCACCACCGCGGCGCGCTACGCCGACGCCGTCCCCTGGGACGTGCTGCGGACGGCGCAGGAGCGCGGCACCGCCCTGGCCGTGGTGCTCGACCGCGTGCCGCCGGAGGCGACCGCCGAGGTGGCGCAGGACCTGGCCGGCATGCTGCAGCGCGCGGGCCTGTCCGCGGCGCGGCTGTTCGTCGTCGAGGAGCGCCCGCTGGCCGGTGGGCTGCTGCCGCCGGAGCAGGTGGCGCCGATCCGCGGCTGGCTGCACGGGCTGGCCGCCGACCGCGAGGAGCGCGCCGCCGTCGTCCGGCAGACCCTGCTCGGGGCGCTGGCCAGCCTGGAGGACCGGGTCGGCCGGGTCGCCGCCGCGGTCGACGAGCAGGACACCGCCGCCCGGGAGCTGTCGGCCGCGGCGCAGGCGGCCTACGCCGACGCGTGCGCGTCGATCGACGAGGGCGTCCGGGGCGGCGCCCTGCTGCGCGGCGAGGTGCTCTCCCGCTGGCAGGAGTTCGTCGGCACCGGGGAGTGGATGCGCTCGCTGCAGAGCTCGGTGGGCCGGCTGCGCGACCGCCTCACCGCCGCCCTGACCGGCCGCCCCACGCCGGCCGAGGACCTCACCGGCGCGCTGGAGACCGGGGTGGCGGCGCTGCTGCGCGCGGAGGCCGACCGCGCCGCCGAGCGGACCGCCGGCACCTGGCGGGCGCTGCCGGGCGGGTCCGCGCTGCTGGGCGCCGATGCCGACGCGCTGTCGCGGGTCTCGCCGGACTTCCCCGAGGCCGCGGCGTCGCAGGTGCGCGACTGGCAGGGCGCCGTCCTGGACCTGGTGCGCGACCAGGGGGCCGACAAGCGCACCCGCGCCCGGCTGACCTCCTGGGGGGTCAACGGCGCCGGCGCCGTGGTGATGGTCGCCGTCTTCGCCTCGACCGGAGGGCTGAGCGGGGCGGAGGTCGCCGTCGCCGGGGGGACGACGGCGCTGGGCCAGCGGCTGCTCGAGGCGCTGCTGGGCGACGCCGCCGTCCGCTCGCTGGCCGACCGTGCCCGGCAGGACCTGCTGCAGCGGGCCGACGGGCTGCTGCTGAGCGAGCGAGAGCGCTTCGACGCCCGGATCGCCGCGGCGGCGCCGGCGGAGGGGACCGCGGAAGGTCTCCGGTCGGCGACCGCCGCGCTCGCGGCCGCGATCCGGGCGGGCGCATGAGGCGACGCGAGGCCCCGCTCGTCGACCGCCTGGCCGCGCTGCGGGAGGCGGTCGACGTCGCCGCCGAGCGGCTCGAGGGCCCGGAGGAGTCGGCCGCGCTCGGCCGCGCGCGGTCCCTGCTGGCCAAGGCCGGCGCCCGGACGGCGCTGGGCGAGGCGACCGTCGTGGCGCTGGCCGGCGCGACGGGCAGCGGCAAGTCCACGCTGTTCAACGCGCTGTCGGGGGCGGAGGTGAGCAGCCCCGGCGTCCGCCGGCCCACGACCGGCGTCGCGCACGCCACCGTCTGGGGCGCCGATCCGCAGGACCGGCTGCTCGACTGGCTGGAGGTGCCGCGGCGGCACCGGCACCCGGTCGACCCGGCGCTGGACGGACTGGTCCTGCTCGACCTCCCCGACCACGACTCCGTGCGGCTGGAGAACCGCCTGGAGGTCGACCGCCTGGTCGGGCTGGTCGACGTGCTGGTGTGGGTACTCGACCCGGAGAAGTACGCCGACGCCGCGGTGCACGAGCGCTACCTGGTGCCGCTGGCCGGGCACGCCGGGGTGCTGCTCGTCGTCCTCAACCAGGTGGACCGGCTCGACCCCGACGCGGCGCGCGCCTGCCTGGCCGACCTGCGCGGCCTGCTCGACCGCGAGGGGCTGGCCGCCACCCCGCTGCTGGCGGTCTCCGGCCGCACCGGGGCCGGCCTCGGCGAGCTGCGCGCCGACCTGGTCCGCCGCGTCGCCGACCGCCGGGCCGCCGTCGAGCGGCTGGGTGCCGACGTCTCCGCCGCGGCCGCCGAGCTGCGGGCCTGCTGCGCGGCCGACGGCACCGGGCGGGCCGGGCGGATCGACCGGGAGCGGCTGACCGATGCGCTCGCCGGGGCGGCCGGAGTGCCCGTGGTGGGGGCCGCCGTCGAGCGCTCGGTGCGCCGCAACGGGGCGGCCGCCACCGGCTGGCCGCTGGTGCGCTGGGTGCGCACGCTGCGGCCCGACCCGCTGGCGCGGCTGCACCTCGGCGACGGTGCCGCCGGCGGCCTGCCGGCGCGCACCTCGCTGCCCGCCGCCGGTGCGGTCCAGTTGGCGGAGGTCGCGACCGCCGTCCGCGCCGCCCGCGACACCGCCGGCGCCGGCCTGCCCCGGCCGTGGACCGACGCGCTGCGCCGCGAGGTCGCCGTCTCCGAGGAGCGCCTGGCCGACCGGCTGGACGCCGCCGTCGGCGGCACGGAGCTGGCCCCGGCGCGGACGCCGCTGTGGCAGCGCGCGGCCGGGGGCCTGCAGTGGCTGCTGGCCGGGGTCGCGCTGGTCGGCGTCCTGTGGCTGCTGGCGCTGGCCGGGCTCGGCCTGCTCCAGCTCGACGACGTGGTGCCGCTGCCGCGGGTGGAGGGCATCCCGCTGCCCACCCTGCTGCTCGTCGGCGGGCTGCTGGCCGGCGCGCTGCTGGCGCTGCTGGCCCGGCCGCTGGTCAACGCCCGCGCCCGGCGGCGCCGGCGGGGGGCCGAGCTGCGACTGCGCGCGGCCGTGGCGGCCGTGGGGGAGGAGGAGCTGCTCGCGCCGATGGCCGGGGTCCGCGCCGACCACGACCGCTTCGCGGCCGCGCTCGCCCGCGCCGGCTGACCGCCGGGGACTGCCGTCTTCGCTGGCGGCGCGGACGGCATGTCGCTCTACGGGCCGGCCGAACCCGGAGCGGGCGTGCAGCGGAGCGGCGCTTTCGCGGAACCCTGACGTGCACTAACGGTTAGCGAACACGCACAATTAGTCATCACGACGGCATAACGAAGCGCTGCCCAGCGCTAGCGTGTCGTCACTAACGGCGACCACTCTGCTCCCACGCGCCTGAATCGAGGCCGCGTCCCGGGCGTTCCGTCGGTCTCCCCAGCGAGGTGCATTGTGGTCCTGCTGTCCCCTGAACGCTCGTCACAGGCGGGCAGGCGACGGCTGCGGCTCCGCGCCGGCCGGTTGGTCTCCGTGGGACTAGCCACTGCCGCGCTGGTGGTCGGCTCGGTCACGGGCGTGCTAGCCGCGCCGGCGGCGGCGCCGCTGGCCGAGGTGGCGGTCACGGCGTCGCTGCAGCCGGTGCTGTACGGCACGGCCAACGCGCCGGGCACGGGTACCCAGTCGCTGAGGTTCTCGGCGCGGACGGTCGGGTCGCCGACGTGGAACCTGCTGAACAACGTCAGCGCGCCGGGCACCGAGGCCTTCCGGCAGCTGCCCGCCGGGGTGCTGTCGATCGGGCAGAGCTTCGAGTACCAGGTGGCGCACTGCGACGACACCGGCTGCACCCCCTCGGGTGTGCAGACCGGGTTCGTGTCCCCGGCGCTGGCCGCCGGGGAGCGACCCGGCGCGACCCGGCTGCCGTTCACCGTCGGGGACCGGATCTCCGCCCAGGTCGACGCCGGGTCGGGGAACCTGCTGGCCACGGTCAGCCTGTTCAGCCTGCAGCGGCGCAACGCCGGGCCGCTGGAGGTCGGGTTGGCCTACAACAGCGGCACCCGCGCCGAGGGCTTCGGCACCTCGGTCGGGGACCGCAACTCCGGCTGGCGGCTGTCCACCGGCTTCGACGTGCGGCTGCAGCCGGTGGGCCCGACCGCGGACTGGATCGTCTACCACGGCCCCACGGGCTGACCGGCACCTTCACCCGCACCGCCACCGGCGCCTACACCGCACCGGCCGGGTTCAAGATGACCCTCACCGTCGCCGGCAACGCCGCCACCGTGTACGACCACGGCACCGGGGAGACCCAGCACTTCACCGGCGACGGCCGACTGACCAAGATCACCGACCGGAACGACAACGCCACCACGCTGACCTACGACGCCGACGGGGCGCTGACGTCCATCCGCAGCGACGTCGGCGGCGCCGGCGCCGGCACGCTCACGTTCACCAGCGAGGGCACCGGCCCCGGCGGCTTCGCCAACGGCGTGGGCCGGATCACCACCATCAGCCAGACCCCCGACGGGGGTGGGGCCACCCGCACCATCACGCTGTCCTACGGCGCCAACGGCTACCTCGACGGCGTCACCGACGCCGCCGGGCGCAGCACCGAGCTGTTCTCCGGTGCTCAGGGCAACCTGAACCGGATCACCGCGCCCGGTGGCGCGGCCACCTCCTTCGGCTACGACACCTACGGCCGGGTGCAGACGATCACCCAGCCCACCGCCAGCTCCGGCACGGGCGCGGTCACCCGGTTCGCCTATCCGGCCGGGCAGACCCTGGTCGCCGAGCCCAACAGCGACCAGAACCAGCCGGTCAGCAACGCCGCCCGCACCACCTATCAGCTCACCGACGACGGCCTGCTGCGGGTCGCCTCGGCCACCGATCCGGCCGGGCACCTCCGCTCGGCCACCTACACCCCGTTCCTGGACGTGGCCTCGGCGACCAACCCCGCCGGCACCACCACCGCCGGCTACGACGAGGCCGTCAACGGCGGGGAGTCCCTGACCAGCGTCACCTCGGCCACCGGCGCCGGCTCCTCCTTCGCCTACGCCAACACCGCCCAGGCCACCCGCTACCAGGCCAGCTCGGCCACCGACGCGCAGGGCCGCACCTCCACCTACAGCTACAACAGCACCGGCAACCGCACCGGCACCAGCAACGCCTCCAGCGTCGCGGCGACGGTCACCTACAACGGCGACGGCACCGTCGCCACCGCCACCAGCCCCACCGGCGCCGTCATCAGCTACGGCTACGACAGCCACGGCCTGAGGTTCCCCCGAGACCGCGGAGGCATCAGCTATAAGGGGTAGCGATGCCAGAGATCCGCAAGAAGTACGACCGGGAGTTCCGTGACGGGGCGGTCC
>NZ_JBJNRJ010000006.1:0-121090 GCF_046233715.1 Trujillonella humicola
TGCGACCGGTTCTCCCAGTAGACGGCCGTCCGCACCCGCGGGAGGGACCCCCGTCACCCCCGGGCGCTCGCCACCCGCGCCACGTCGGCGGGCCGGGGCGGCGCCGGGGGGAGGACGGCGGGTGGCAGGGTGTCGCCCGGGTCCGCGGTGGTCGCGGGCCCGGGCCGACGCGTGGGAGGACGACGGATGGCGAGCACGGTGTCCCGGGAGGACGCGGACGGCGTCGCGACGATCACCCTGCTGCGGCCGGGCCTGAGCTCGGCGCTGCGGCGGGAGCTGCTGGCCGTCGTGACCGACGTGGCCGCCGACGAGTCGGTCCGCGCCGTGCTGCTCACCGGCTCGGGGCGGGCGTTCTGCGTGGGGCAGGACCTCGCCGAGCACGTGGAGTCGCTGCGCGGGAACGCCGAGACCTCGCTGTCGATCGTCGCCGACGAGTACAACCCGCTGGTGCTGGCCCTGTCGGCGCTGCGGGTGCCGGTCGTCGTCGGGATCAACGGCGCGTGCGCCGGGGCGGGCCTGGGCCTGGCGCTGGCCGGCGACCTGCGGGTGGCCGCGGCCGGTGCCAAGTTCACCACCGCGTTCACCGGCATCGGCCTGTCCAGCGACTCCGCGCTGGCCTCCCGGCTCGTGCACTGCGTCGGCGGCTCGCGGGCCGCCCAGCTGCTGCTGCTGCCCGAGCCCTTCGCGGCCGAGACCGCCGAGCAGTGGGGGCTGGTGCACCGCGTCGTCCCCGCCGAGGAGGTGGCCGGCGAGGCGCGCGCCCTCGCCGTGCGGCTGGCGGCCGGGCCCACCGCCGCCTACCGGGCGGTGAAGACCGTGCTGGCCACCGCCGCGACGGACTCGCTGGAGCAGACCCTGGCCCTGGAGGCCGAGCTCCAGACGCCGCTGGGCACCAGCGCCGACCACCGCGAGGCGGTCGAGGCCTTCCTCGCCAAGCGCCCGCCGGTGTTCACCGGTCGGTAGGGCGCCGCGAGCCTCGGGCGTCAGCGGGACAGGACGACGCAGGAGACGCAGACGTCGCGCTCGGCGACCGGCCAGTCCTGCTCGATGCTGACCCGCGCCAGGGAGCCGCACAGGGTCAGCTCGCAGGCCCCGTCGACCTCGCTCGGGTCGCGGTGCACCTCGACCGCGTGCCACAGAGCGGCGGTGGGGCCGTGCGCCCGGCTGCGGGCGGCGGCGAAGGTGGTGGTGCGGGCGACGGTCGTGGTCATGGACCCAAGGTCGGCGGCCGGTGACCCCGGGCACAGTCCGGACGGCGGCGTCTCACCCCGGCGGGTGAGTGCGGACGTCCTCCGGCGGGACCCGCGGGAGGAGGAGCAGGATGCCGACCGTGCGGCCGACGGGATGGAGCTGACGACATGGAGCTGACCAAGCAGGGCCACGCGTGCGTGGTCCTCGCCGACGGGGACCGCCGGCTGGTGCTGGACCCGGGGGTGTTCACCGATCCGGCGGTGCTGCGCGGCGCCAGCGCGGTGCTGATCACGCACGAGCACCCGGACCACGTCGCTCCCGAGCCGCTGCGGGCGGCGATGGAGGCCGACCCGGCGCTGGAGGTGTGGACCAACCGCTCGGTCGCCGGCCTGCTGGAGGGCCTGGGGAGCCGGGTGCACGTGGTGGGCGACGGCGACGCGGTGACCGTCGCGGGCTTCGACGTCACGGTGCACGGGGAGCTGCACGCGGTCGTCCACCCGGAGATCCCGCGGGTGGGGAATGTCGGCTTCCTGGTCGGCGGCACCGTCTTCCACCCGGGGGACGCGTGGACGGTCCCCGGGGAGCCGGTGGCGACGCTGCTGCTCCCGGTCCACGCTCCGTGGTCGAAGACCGCGGAGGTCATCGACTACGTGCGCGCGGTGGGTGCCGACCGGGCGTTCGCGGTGCACGACGGCCTGCTGAACGAGATCGGTCTCGGGCTGGTGGGCGGTCTGCTCGGCGACCGGGGGCCCGGCACCCCGACGCCCTACGCCCGGCTGGCGCCGGGGGACTCGATCGACCTCTGAGTCCCCCGGGCGCCGGCTGGGTCAGCGGACGGAGCGGTTGCTGCGCCCCGTCGACAGGCGCTCGGCGACGCCGACCAGCAGGACGGCGGCGATCACGGCGAAGACGAAGCCGAGGACGTTGAGCTCGAACGGGTTCGTGCTGTCGTTGAAGAACCCGCCGATCGTGCCGCCGATGAACGCGCCGACGACGCCCAGGGCGAGCGTGGCGAAGATGCTCATGTGCTGCTTGCCCGGGGTGATCAGCCGCGCGAGCGCCCCGATGATGAGGCCGACGACGATGAGCCCGATGATCTGACCAATCACAGCGTTCTCCTTGAGTCCGACCGGTCGGGCGGCCCCGGCGGTCGCCGGGTGCCCGGAGCCGGTGCACCGGTGGCGCCGTCACCCCCGATCGGGCACCTGGTGGCCACCCCATACCCGGCGGCACGCGCGGTGATGCACCAGGTCACCCGACCGGGGGGTCCTCCCCACGCTCGGCGGCGACCCGGGCCACGTGCTCGGGCAGCTTCGCGAGCTCGCCGTGGACCGTGGACTCCACCAGCCGCTGGACGCTGCTGCGCAGGACGCGGTCGACCAGCCGGTTCTTCCTGCGCGGCTCGTGCCCCACGGTCACGGTGACCCGCGTGCCGCCGCCCTCGGCGTCGTCCAGCTCGATGCGCGTCGTCCACGTCTCGGGGGTGAGCTCGAGCCGGGTGGTCACGGCCCGGCGGGGGCGCCACTCGAGGATCTCGCCCTCCGGGGCGCCCGCCCGGGGCGCCTGCCCGCCCGCCAGCCGGCCCGGCACGCAGGCGAAGCGGGTGCCCTTCCCCGGGGGCCCGCTGCCGGCCACGACGTAGGAGACGTCGCAGACGGGGCAGTAGGGGGCCAGCACCGCCAGCGCCTGCCACACCACGTCCCGGGGCTCGGGGACCTCGCGGCTGCCGCTCGCCGTCGTCGTCGTCACGGTGTCCCAGCATCCCCCAGCCGGGGCGGGGGCCGGGACGGCGGGCGGTCCGGGGCGGACCGGGAGGGCGTCAGCGGCCGGTGACCGAGACCTCGAACTCGACCCGGCTGACGTCGGGCCGCAACCGCGAGTAGCTGTGCACCAGCGGGTGCCCGCCGCTGTCGCGCACGGTCGTGCGGACGACGAGGAGCGGCGAGCCCGCCACGATCCGCAGCTGCTCGGCCTCCTCGTTCGTCGCCGTGCCGACGTCCACGACGATCCGGGCGTGCGCCAGGTCGGCCCCGTACTCCGCTCGGAGGAAGTCGTAGAGGGAGCCGTCGTCGAGCTGCGCCTGCGCCGCCCGGGGGAACAGGGCCGCGGGCAGGAAGCTGTGCGCCACGTGGTTGGGGGCGCCGTCGACGCTGCGCAGCCGCACCAGCTCCACGACGTCCGCGGCGACGTCCAGGTCGAGCTCGGGGGCGATCGCCACCGGCGCCGGCACGATGCGCTGGGTGAGGACCGTGGTGCCCACCTGGGCGCCCTGCTCGGCCATGAGCGAGCTCCAGCCGGCGATGCGGTGCACGAAGCTCTCCCGGTACTCGTGCCGGATCGCCGGGCGGCTCACGTAGGTGCCGCGTCCCTGCTCGCGGACCAGGTGCCCGTCGGCGACGAGACCGTCGACGGCGCGGCGCAGGGTGATCCGGCTGACGCCGTACTCCGCGCACAGCACCGGCTCCGGGGGCAGGAGCGTGTGCTCCGGCAGCGCCGAGACGCGGCGGCGCAGGTGCTCCCGGACCGACAGGTACTTCGGTCCCGACACGGCGCTGGTCACCGCCCGACCGTACGCGAGGTAGACGTCCGGACGTCATGTCGTCTGGGACGTCTGGTCTCCCCATTCCTCCGAAATTCAACGAAACGGCAGCGTCCGTTCGTTCCGACCGCCCGATCATGACCGCGGCGTGGCAGGTTCTGCCCGTGTCATCGCACGACCCGCGCAGCCGCCGGCGCGCCGAGACCAACCGCCGGATCTACGAGGTGGCCATGCGGCTGTTCCTCGAGCGCGGCTACGACGACGTCAGCGTCGGGGAGATCGCCCGCGCGGCCGGGGTATCGGTGCCCACCTTCTACGCGCACTTCCCGAACAAGGAGCACGTGGTGCTGCCGCTGCCCGACCGTCAGGCGGTGGTCGCGGTCCTGGCCGGCCGGCCGCTCACGGACTCCGTCTTCGCCGGCCTGCGCGAGGCGATGCTCGACTGGCTCTCGGCCGCGGAGGGCCGCGACCTCGACGAGATGCTGGACCGGTGGCGCGTCGTCGTCGCGACGCCGGGCCTGCGGCTGCGCGCGGCCGAGCACGAACGGGCGACCGCCGGGATCGTGCTGCAGTCGCTGCCCCCCACGACGCTGACCCCCGACCGGCGGCTCGCGACCGAACTGGTCGTCGTCGCGCTGTTCTCCGCCTACACGCTCGCCCTGCTGCGGTGGGCGGAGGAGGACGGGGTCCGCCCGCCGGCCGAGGTGGCGCGCGAGGTGCTCGGCGCGCTGCGCGGCATGGTCGGGCCGGTCTGAGCGCGGTCGGGCCCCGGGTCAGGCCCCGGGCGCCCGCAGTTCCACCACGGTGACCTCCGGGCGGGCACCGATCCGCATCGGCGGACCCCAGAACCCCGCGCCGGAGGTCACGTACAGCTGGGTGTCGCCGTGCCGGGACAGCCCCTCGACGGCCGGCTGGTCCAGCCGGATCGCGTAGTCGAACGGCCACAGCTGGCCGCCGTGCGTGTGGCCGGACAGCTGCAGGTCCACCCCGGCGGCGCGCGCCTGCTCGACCTGCACCGGCTGGTGCGCGAGCAGCACGACCGGGACGTCGTCGTCGCGGCCATCCAGGGCGGCGTCGAGGTCGGCGCCGTGCCCGGCCAGCCCGGAGCTCGCCGCCGTCCGGTCGTCGATGCCGGCGAGGTCGAACGTGGCGCTCCCGCGCCGGATCGGCACCCGCTCGTTGCGCAGGACGTCGACGCCGAGGGTCGGCAGGTGGCGCAGCCACGCCTCGGTGTCGACGAAGTACTCGTGGTTGCCGGTCACGAAGAAGACGCCCTGCTCGCTGACCAGGTCCGCCAGCGGCGCGGCCTCCTCCCGCAGCTCGCCGACGTCCCCGTCGACCAGGTCCCCGACGATGGCGACGACGTCGGGCCGCTGGGCGTTGACCGTCTCGACCAGGCGCTCGAAGCGCCGTCCGCCGTAGGTCGCCGACAGGTGGCCGTCGGAGAAGGTGACGATGCGCAGGCCGTCCAGGGCGGGGTCCAGGCCGCGCAGCCGGATCGGCACCCGGCGCACCACCGGCGCCGCATTGGCCAGGTACATCCCGGTCCCCGCGGTTCCGACGGCGACCGCGCCGGCGGTCACCGCCAGCGTGCGGGCCAGGAACAGCCGGCGGGAGGGGGCCGGCGGGTCCTGCGCCTCCGGGTCCTCCCGGACCGCGCCGCCGGGCGCCGTCCCCTCGTCGAGGTCGGCCGTGCCCGCCAGGGCGGGCGCCCCCCTCCGGGACCTCCGCCGCGCGGCCCGTCCGTACGCCCAGCGCACCGGCTCCAGGGCCAGCAGGGTGAGGAACAGGTAGAACAGCGTGCCCAGCCACGTGAAGGCCACCCACTCCAGCGGCGTGGCGAGGTCGAGCGGCAGGCTGCTGCGGCGCAGGGCCACCGCGGCCACCGGGAGGACGGCGAGCAGCACGAGCAGCAGGGTCAGCCGCCGGCGCAGGCGGCCCGGCGCGGTGGTGCTGCGGACGAGGCGGAACCAGACGTAGGAGTGGAGCAGGACCACCGCGGCGAGGACGACGGTGCCGAAGCCCAGCAGGGCGATCAGCGACATCCGGCCCCCGCGCGGGGCCGCGCCGCCGGTTCGCGCGCCGACGAGGGCACGGGGGTCCTCACGTTCCCGGGGCGCACGGGTGGATCAGGCCTCCGCCGCCGCGGCGCGGACGGCGGCGCGCAGCGCGGGCTCCTCCTGCCAGAAGGCGGCCGCGCAGGCCGCGGCGCGGGCCTCCTCGAGCGCGTACAGCCGCCCCCAGGTCCAGGTGGGCTCCCCGGCGGCGCCCGCCGCCCGGCCCAGCCTCTGGCACCAGTCCCGCGTGGCCACCGTGTCCTGCGCGGAACCGAGGTCCTCCTGCACGTCCTTCATGCACCGCACCAGGGCCGCGGCGGGCTCGCCCAGCACCGGGACGGCGACCTCGGCCGTGTACCGCACCCGCTTGGCGGCCTTGCGCACGTCGTGCAGCGGGGAGTCCTCGTGCGGGGTCTCCTCCCCCGCCTCGCGGGCCACCTCGATCCGCGCGGCCAGCCGCTTGCCGGTGCGCCGGACGGCCCGCGCGAGCACCGCCGGGGCCGGCTCGGTGGCGGCCTGCGCCAGCGGGGGGGCGGCCAGCAGGGCGTCGAGGGAGTCCAGCACGGTCAGGTAGCGGCGGTCGGACAGCGTGCGCAGCGCCTTGCGCCGGCCGGCCTCGGCGTCCTGCACGGCGGCGGTCTGCAGCCGGCCGACCACCGGCCCGCGCACCTGCTCGTCCGGCTGGGCGGCCACGAGGTCGCGCAGGTGGGCCAGCGCCACCTCGCCGTCGCGGGCGGCGGACAGCGAGGCGCCGACCCAGCGCAGCTCCTCCCGCAGCGGATCGGTGCTGGTCCGCTCGAGGACCGGCCGGAAGGCGGCGAGGATGCTCCGCAGCCGCCGGCAGGCGACGCGCAGGTCGTGGATGCCGTCGGGGTGGCCGGTGCGCACCAGCTGGTCCGCGGCCTCCAGCGCGCGGACCTGGTCGCGCAGGGCGCCGAGCACCGCGTCGGCGGCGGTGGGGACCGGCGCGGGGGCGGCGTCCTCCCGGCCCTTGCCCGTGCCGCCCTCGGCCTTCTTCCCCTTCTTGCTCTTCTTGCCCTTCTTGCCCTTCTTGCCCTCGGCCTCGTCCGGGAGGTCCGCGGCCTCGTCCGCGGCGCCGGCGTCGGCGCCGGCCGGTTCCGGTGCGGGCGCCGGGAGCCGGCCGGCGAGCACCCGGCTCAGCTTGGAGGGCGAGTCCGACGGCGCCGCGCCCGCGGCCACCAGCGCGCCGACGAGCGCCTCGAGCAGCGCCGCGTCCCCCTCGACGAGCTCGACCTCGACCTCGCGCCAGGAGGTCACCGTCGCCGCCTCGTCGGGGGCGGCCGCGTGCGCGGTGCCGGTGACGGTGTCGTCGGCGACCTCGGCGAGCACCCGCCCGTCCTCGGCCAGCACCGGCGTGACGATCCGGGTGGTGTGCAGCGTCGCGACCGCGGTGACCGGGGCGGTGCGCACCAGGCCGAGCACGGGCTCGAGGACGGCCTTGGGCGGCACGGCGCGGCGCGGCCCCAGCGGGTGGTGCCGCTCCTCCCGGGCGCCGTCCCCGGCGGGCAGCTTGAGGTGCCAGCCGGCATCGGTGCCACCGGTGCGCCGGCGCAGCGTGATCCGCGCGCGGGCCAGCCGCAGGTCGGCGGTGTCGAAGTAGGTGGCCGCGAGGGCGTGCTCGACCGGCTCGCCGACGCCGGCCACGCCCTCGACGGCCGTCAGGTCCGGCAGCGCGAAGTCCGGGCCCGGCTCGACCTTGCGCTCGATCTCGACGTGCCCGCCCACCGCGTCGTCCTCCTCGCTCGGGCCGGGTCCTCCGGCCGCCGGTGCCCGCTGACGGTAGATCACGCAGGTGAACGCCGTCCCGGCCCGATGTTCACCCGGCACGGCCGCTGGGCACGCTGACCGGGAGACCGTCCGCGGGACGGTCCGTGCGAGGGGAGCCCACCCATGCTGAGCGAGCGCGAGGTGTCCGCCGCCATCGGCAGCCCGGCCTACGGGCCCGACGGCGAGAAGATCGGCACCGTCGAGCACTTCTACGTCGACGACCGCACCGGCGCCCCGACGTGGGCGGCGGTGACCACGGGGCTGTTCGGCACCCGCCACTCGGTCGTCCCGGCGGTCGACGCGGCGTACGTCGACGGGGGGCTGCGGCTGCACGTCACCAAGGACGCCGTCCGCTCGGCGCCGCACCTGACCGGCGACCACCTCGACCCCTCGGACGAGGCCGAGCTGCGCCGCCACTACGGCCTGGACACCGCGCTGCCGGCGACCCCGGACGCCGCCGCGCCCACCGAGCCCGGCCGGACCGGGGAGGTCGAGCCGCCCGCTGCGCAGCCTCCGGCCGCCGCGGTCGCGCCTCCGCCGGTGCCGGGATCCGCCGCTCCCCCCGGGCCGCCGCCGGCCTCCGACGGGGGGATGGTGCGCAGCGAGGAGCAGCTGCGGGTCGGCACCGAGCGCGTGGCGAGCACGCGGGCGCGGCTGGTGAAGTACGTGGTGACCGAGGAGGTCCAGGTCACCGTCCCGATCCGGCGCGAGGAGATCCGCATCGAGGAGGTGCCGCTCGACGCCCCCGATCCCGGGCCCGGCGAGTCCCTGGTGGCGCCCGGCGCGGCCGAGCCCCGGGACCCGGCCCACCCGACCACCTCGCCCATCCCGGTCGTCTCCGGTGACCTGCCCGAGGAGGTCGTGCTGCACGCCGAGCGGCCGGTCGTGTCGGTCGAGGTGGTGCCCGTCGAGCGGGTGCGGCTGCGCACCGACGTGGTCACCGGCAGCGAGCAGATCACCGAGCAGGTGCAGCGCGAGCGGATCGTCGTCGACGAGAGCGGCTCCCCCGCCCGCTCCTGAGCGGAGTGCGGGAGCGCAGAAAACCTGCGCTCCCGCACTCCGCTACAGGGTGCGGCGGTCGGGGAGGAACCGGAGCCGGTCGCGGGTGGCGGCCACCTCGGCGGCGTCGACGTCGGCGAGGACGAGGGTCTGCACCCCGGCCGCGGTGGCCAGCAGCTCACCCATCGGGTTGACGATCCGGCTGTCCCCCGCGTGCTCCGTGCCGTCACCGGCCGTGCCGACCCGGTTGCAGCCGACCACGTAGGCCTGGTTCTCGATCGCCCGCGCCTGCAGCAGCGTCTGCCAGTGCAGCCGGCGGGCGGCCGGCCAGTTCGCCGTCACCAGGTAGACGTCGGTCCCGGGGGCGGCGCGCCAGAACACGTCGGCGAAGCGCAGGTCGTAGCAGACGAACGGCGTGACCCGCAGGCCGCCGATCTCGACGGTCAGCGGCCCCGCGCCGGCCCGGAACCGCTCGTGCTCGCCGCCGTGGGTGAAGGGGTGCAGCTTGCGGTAGCGGTGCACCGTGCCGTCCGGCCCGGCCAGCACGAACGAGTTGTAGGGCAGCGGGCCGTCCGGGGCGATCTCCGGGCAGCTCCCGGCCACCCACACGCCGTGCTCGGCCGCCTGCGCCGCCAGGAAGGACGACGACGGCCCGCCCTCGGGCTCACCGATGCCCGGCGTCATGGAGAAGCCGGTCGAGAACGTCTCGCTGAGCAGCACCAGCTCCGCGCCGGCGGCCGCGGCGCGGGCCACCCGGGGCGCCAGCCGGGCGAAGTTGGCCGCCCGGTCCTCCCAGGCGATGTCGTGCTGCACCACTCCGATCCTCACGGCGCCATCCTCCCCGACCCGGTGCGCGGGCCGTCCGGCGGCGTCACGCGACCTCGAACCGGACGGCCCGCCGCTGCGCGTCGGCCTCGACCAGCCGCACGCGCAGCCGCGTCCCCGGGGTGAGGACGCCGGTGCAGCGCGCCCGCACCACCGGCTCGGTGAGGACGACGGTGCCGCGGGTGCCGTCGGCGTCCACCGCGACCGCGTCGAACTCCTGACCGACCCGGTCGCGCAGCAGCCAGGCCTCCGTCGCGTCGACCACCGCCCGCTCCACCGCGCGGGCGCGCCGGTCGGAGGCGGCCATCAGCGCGGGGAGCTCCGGCAGCGCCGCCCGCACCGCGGGATCGGGCTCCCGGCCGGCCGACAGCGCGAGGCACACCTCGGTGCCGAACCGGTCGACCAGCCGCCGCAGGGGTGCGGTGACGTGGGCGTAGGGGGCGCCCACCCCGCCGTGCCCCGGGTCGTCCGGCACGGCGCCGTCCAGCGGGGTGTAGGCGGCGCCGCGCAGCAGCCCGGCGGCCTCCTCGAGGAACGCCGCGTGCCCGGGGCGGGCGGGATCGAGCGCCGCCACCACGGCGCCGGGCGCAGCCCCCGACGGCCAGTCGACCCCGAGCGGCGCGGCCAGCCGGCGCAGCGCCGCGACCGTCGCGGGCGCCGGCCGGGGCAGCGTCCGGAGCAGGCCGATCCGCGCCTCGAGCATGAGCGCGGCGGCGCAGCGGCCGGTCAGGAGCGAGATCTCGGCGTTCCAGCCCTCGGCCGGCAGGTCGCCGCGGGCGGTGAGCGTCCAGCCGCCGCCCGGCGCCGGCACCACCTCCTGCTCCGGGGTGCCGAGCTCGACCGCGCCGCGCTCCAGCGCCCGCTGCTGCAGCAGCCGGCCGAGCTCGGGCAGGCACGCGATCGGCTCGGCCGGCGTGCCCGCGTCCGCGTCGCGCTGCACGCCGGCGTAGGTCAACCGGGCCCGGCTGCGGACCCGGGCCCGGCGGACGTCGACCGAGCGCACGTCCCCGTCCCCGTCCAGCCGGATCGTCCACAGGACGGCGGCGCGGTCCTCGCCGGGCAGCAGGCTGGCCGCGCCCTCGGAGAGCACCGGCGGGTGCAGCGGTACCCGGACGTCGGGGGTGTAGAGCGTCTGACCGCGGCGGCGGGCCTCGACGTCCAGCGCTCCGCCGGGGCGGACCGCCGCGCCGACGTCGGCGATCGCGTAGCGGACGACGAAGCCGTCCGGACGGCGCTCCAGGTGGACGGCCTGGTCGAGGTCGCGGCTGCCCGGCGGGTCGACGGTGACCAGCGGCAGGTCGGTGGCGTCGAGATCGGGCCGCGACGGCGAGGCGGCGACCGCCCCGGCCTCGGCCAGCACCTGCGGCGGGAAGTCCTCCGGGACGTCGAACTCCGCCCGGATCGCGGCGAAGTCGGGGACGTCCGCCAGCTCCGCGGGCCAGCGCGGAGGGCGCCACGCCGCCGTCCCGGCCCGGTTCCACGTGGAACCGCCGGTCGGCCCGTCGCGCCCGGTCACCCGACGCGCACGTCCTCGAGCCCGTCGACGCTGACGACGTCGCCCCGCCGCACCTGCCGGCCCCGCCGGTCCTCCGGCTCGCCGTTCACCCGCACGGCGCCGGTGACCAGCACGTCCTTCACCTGGGCCCCGGTCGGGACGGCGTCGACGAGCTTGAGCAGCTGACCCAGCCGGATGGAGTCCTCGCCGGCACGGAGGGAGATGGTGCGCACCGGCTCATCCTGCGGCCACGGTGAGCTCGTCGCCCACCGCCACCACGCCCGGCACCGCGACCAGGGCCGCGACGGCCAGGTCGCCCCCGCGCTCGCGGTGCACGGTCTTGAGCACCGAGGTGTCGCGGCCGATCCCGCCCGGCTGCGGCCGGGTCACCATCACGCAGCGGGGCACCGGCGCGACGACGTCGAGCTCCGCCCCGCCCAGCCGCACCCGCCGGCCGACCAGCTCGTCCTCCCCCGCCCCGTCGAGGACGACGTTGGCCCGGAACCGCCGCCGGTCCCAGCTGCCCAGCGTCGCGGCCGACACCAGCGAGACGCGGGTGCGGCTGCTGTCGTGGAAGGCGCCGCGGGCCCCGTCGAAGGAGTCCCAGTCGTACTCGCGCCCGTCGTCCCCGACGCCGACGGGGTTCTCGTAGCACCGCGCGCCGGTCACCTCGCCGGACGCGCGCAGGGTCACCGGCCGGCCGAGCCAGGCGGAGAGGACGGCGTCGTCGGTGGTGGCGGTGCCGTCGGGCAGCACCACCTCGACACCACCGTCGGCGGTCAGCCGCCCGGAGGCGAACAGCAGGTCGGGCACCCGCCGGGCGGTGAGCCCCATGCCGGTCGAGGTGTCGAACAGCGCCCAGCGGCGGTCCCCGGCCAGCCCCTCGGGCCCGACCTCCGCGGCGTCCACCCGCTGCCCCTGCAGCGACTTGACCGGGAAGCGCCACAGCTCGGCCACGCGCATCACGTCGCCGGCGTCCAGGACAGCGTCCAGGTGCCCGACCAGGTCCCCGCCGGTTCGAGGACGACGAGGTCGACCCCGTCGGCCAGCGCGTTGGGCGGACAGGTCATCGGCTCGACGGCCACGCTGCGCCGGCGCTGGCCCGGCGGCAGCGTGTCGCCGGTGTAGACCTGCAGCCACGGCCAGGCCCGGTCGACGGCGAGCTCCAGCGCCCCGGCCGGCCCGCGCAGCCGGACCCGCGCCCAGCCCTCGGCGTCGCGGTCGAGGTCGGTGAGCGGGGTGTCGATCTCCCGGTCCCCGAGCCGGCCGACCGCCCCGTCGAAGGGCGACCGCCCGCCGGTGGGCAGGCCGCCGTCGACGTCCAGCGCCGTCCGGGCGGGAACGGCGAGCTCGGCGCCGCCGATCGCGCCGTCGCCGTCCCCGCCGACGGCCAGGTACGGGTGCATCCCGACGCCCAGCGGCGCGGGCCCGGCCGCGGCGTTGCGGACCCGCACCGTCACGGTGAGCCGCTGGGGGGCCAGGCCGAAGTCCACCGCCACGAGGAGGCGGAACGGGTATCCGGGCCGCGGCTCGACCGTGGTGCCGACGGTGACCGCGTCGGAGAACCGGCTCAGCACGCCGAACGGCTGCCAGGACAGCAGCCCGTGCGTCGCGTTGGGCGCGTCCGGGGAGGACACGTCGAGCTGGAGGTCGCGGCCGGCCCAGCTCCAGCGGCCGCCGCGCAGCCGGTTGGGCCAGGGCAGCAGCAACCCGCCGCGGCGGCCGGCGGGCACGGCCCCGGAGGGGTAGCCGTCGACGACGTCCCACCCGCCGGCGCTCAGCGCGCGGATGCCGCCCCCGCGCAGGTCGACGGCGAGCCGGGCGTCGCCGCTCACCAGCTCGACGTCGACCGGGTCGACCGGGGGCCAGGAGGTCTGCGGCGGCACGCTCATGCCGCCAGCCTGCCGCACCCGCGCGCGGTCAGCCCAGCTCGTAGTCCAGGGTCAGGACGGCGCCGGCCTCGTCGTGGGTCAGCTCGACCGCGCCGCGCAGCCCGGTCAGCTCCCCGGTTCCCGTGCCGGGCAGGACGACGCCCGCGGCCCGCGAGTCGGCGCCGTCGACCACCCCGGCGTGCTGGAGCACGAAGCTGCCCTCGCGCCCCTCGAGCGTGCCCGTGACCAGCTCGACGGCGACGTACCCGGCCGGGTCGGGACCGACGGTCGTCGAGGTCATGGCCACGACGCTGGTGCCGGTGAGCGCGCCGGTGAACGTCTTGCGCAGCGCGACCCGGCCGAACGCGACGGCGCCGGGCTCGCCCAGGGCCAGGGGCTCGGGCTCCCAGCCGGTGACCTCGAACGGGATGCGGACGACGGTGCCCACGCGGGACCTCCAGGACGCTCGGACGGCGGGTGTGCAGCCTCCCGCACCCCACCGACGGGATCAGCCGGGGTCGAGGACCCGCTCGTAGTACAGCGAGCAGCCGGCGTCGGGCTCGTCCACGTAGACCCCGAACGCGGCGATCGGCCGGTAGCCGGCGCTCTCGTAGAGGCCGATCGCCTCGGGCTGGCGGGGGCCGGTCTCCAGCCGCACCGTCGTCCACCCCCGGTCCCGGGCCGCTGCCTCCAGGGCGGCCAGCAGCTGCCGCGAGACCCCGCGACCCCGCGCCTCCGGGACGACGTACATCCGCTTCAGCTCGGCGGCGCCCGGCTCCAGCGGGCGCAGGGCGCCGCAGCCGACCGGCGCGCCGTCGGCGTCCCGGGCGAGGAGCACCACGGCGACGTCGGCCGCCGACGGCGGGGTGCCGGGCTCGGAGCCGCCCCCGTACCTCGCCCGCAGCTCCACCTGCTGGGCGACGGTCAGCGCGCGCACCTCCGGGTCGTCCCAGGCGGCATGGACGACGGTCCAGGTCGGGACGGTCACCGGCACGTCCTCACCGGGTGATCCCGTGCAGCAGCAGGGCGGCCAGCTCGCGGTAGGCGGCGGCGTCGCTCAGCCCGGTCGCCCGGCCGGTGTCGCCGCGGCCGATGCGGAACATCAGCGTGGTGACCGTGTCGGCGACCAGCGCCGGGTGCACCCGGCGGAACCGCCCGGCCGCCACCCCCTCGTCGACCAGCTCGCGCACCCGGTCGGCGGCCAGCGCGGTGTGCCGCTCGTACACCGCGCGCGCCGGGGCGAACGCCTCCAGGTCCCGGCGGAAGGCCGGCCCGGCCGGGGCCAGCGCGCTCGCCACGGCGGCCAGGTAGGCGGTGACCCGCAGCACCGGGTCGTCCTCGTCGACCGCCCGCGCCTCCACCTCGGCGGCGGCCCTGCGGAAGAAGTGCCGCACCACCCGGGCGGCCAGCTGCTCCTTGCTCTCGGCCAGGGCGTACAGCGTGCTCTTGGAGCAGCGCAGCCGGACGGCGAGGTCGTCCAGGGTGAAGCCGGCGAACCCCTCGGCGAGGAACAGGTCCTCCAGCTGGTCGAGCAGCTCGGCCTGCCGGGCGGTCAGCACGCGCTCACCCGCCGTCCGCACCTCGGCGCCCATGCCACCTCCCGACTCCCGGCCGGCCCAGCATCCTCCAGGACCAAGGACGGTACTGCGGTATCGTCAGCAGTACCGTCCCGCTCCCCTGCACCGGAGGCTCCGTGCCCGTCGACCGCGAGCTGCCCACCCCCGAGGCCGCCGACCTGATCGCGCTGACCCGGGAGATCGCCGACGGCGAGCTGGCGCCCCGCGCAGCGGCCTACGAGCGGGAGGAGCGCTTTCCCCGCGAGGTCTTCACGCTGCTGGGCGAGGCCGGCCTGCTGGGCCTGCCGTTCGGCGAGGACGTCGGCGGCGGGGGCCAGCCCCACGAGGTCTACCTGCAGGTCGTCGAGGAGCTGGCCGCGCGCTGGGCGAGCGTCGCGCTCGGCGTCAGCGTGCACACCCTGTCCTGCTTCCCGGTCGACCGGTTCGGCACCGAGGCGCAGCGCCGGGAGTGGCTGCCGGAGATGGTCGGCGGCCGGCTGCTCGGCGCCTACTGCCTCTCCGAGGCCCACGCCGGCTCCGACCCCGCGGCGATGCGGGCGCAGGCCAAGGCCGCCGACGAGGGCTGGACGGCCACCGGCGAGAAGGCGTGGGTCACCCACGGCGGGCACGCCGACTTCTACTCGACGTTCCTGCGGACGCCGGACGACGGGGATGACGCGATCTCCTGCTTCCACCTCACGCCCGACCTCGCCGGCTTCTCCGCCGCCCGGCCCGAGGAGAAGATGGGGCTGACCGGCTCCACGACCACCGCGATCCGGCTGGACGGCGTCCCCGTGCCCGCCGACCGGCTCGTCGGCGAGGCCGGCCGTGGGCTCGGCATCGCCCTGGCCGCGCTGGACTCCGGCCGGCTCGGCGTGAGCGCGGTCGCCGTCGGCCTCGCCCAGTCCGCCCTCGACGTCGCCGTCGCCTACGCGTGCGAGCGGGAGGCCTTCGGCCGGCGGATCGTCGACCACCAGGGCCTGGCGTTCCTGCTCGCCGACATGGCCGCCGCCGTGGAGTCCGCCCGCGCCACCTACCTCGCCGCCGCCCGCCGCAGGGACGCGGGCAAGGACTACGCCCGGCAGGCCAGCATCGCCAAGCTCGTGGCCACCGACGCGGCGATGAAGGTGACCACCGACGCCGTCCAGGTGCTCGGGGGCGCCGGCTACACCCGCGACCACCCCGCCGAGCGCTACATGCGCGAGGCGAAGGTCATGCAGATCTTCGAGGGCACCAACCAGATCCAGCGCATGGTCATCGGCCGCCACCTCGCCCGCGAGGCGGCGCCGGCGGCCGGCTGAGCCCGGCCCGATCCACGAGCGGTGCAGAACCGCAGTTCTGCACCGTGCGGAATGGCAGTTCTGGACCGTGCGGAATGGCGGTTCTGCACACGGGATCCGTGACGTCCGTCAGTGGTGGACGCCGGACGGCGCCGCCCAGACTGGACGCATGCCCGAGCCGCACCTGCGCGCCGCCGACGCCGACCGCACGACCGTCGCCGACCTGCTCGGCGAGCACATGGCCGCCGGCCGGCTCACCGTGGCCGAGTACGAGGACCGGCTGGCCCGCACCTACGCCTCCCGCACCTACGGCGAGCTCGACGAGCTGACCGCCGACCTCCCGCCGCTGCAGCCGGCCCGCGTCCCCGCGCCGGCCGGTCCGGCCCCGGCGCACGGACCGGTCGGCCGGGGGCACTGCGCGACCGGCGGCTGGGGCTGGGCCGCGTGGGGTGGCAGCCGCGCGGCCGCGTGGGCCAGCTGGCTGTCCACCGCCGTGATCGTGACGAGCATCTGGCTGATCACCTCGCTGGCCTCCGGGGAGTTCCTCTACCCGTGGCCGATCTGGGTCGTCGGGCCGTGGGGCGCCGTCCTGCTCGCCCAGACCCTGGCCGAGGGCCGCGGCGACCGCGGGTCCTCCCGCGAGCTCCCGTCCTGACGGCGACGGCCGGGCGCGCACCGCTGCGGAGCCGGGGGCGGCGTCCCTAGGCTCCGGCCATGACGGTCGTCGTCGGGTACGTCCCGGGCCCCTCCGGCGAGGCCGCGCTGGGCGCGGCGCTGGGCGAGGCCGACCGCCGCCGGGAGGCCCTGCTCGTGGTCAACGTCGGCCGGTCGGACGCGGCCGGCGACCCCCGCTTCCTGGACGAGGGCGAGCGCAACCGGCTCGCCGACCGGCTGCTGTTCGCCGGCGCCGCCTTCGAGATCGAGCAGCTGGTCCGCGGCCGGGAGGCCGCCGACGAGCTGGTGGAGGCCGCCGCGCGGGTGCGGGCCAGCCTGCTGGTCATCGGCATGCGCCGGCGCTCCCCCACCGGGAAGCTGCTGTTCGGCAGCCAGGCCCAGCGGATCCTGCTCGACGCCGACTGCCCGGTGCTGGCGGTGAAGGCGCCGCGTTCCCACGGCGGGTGAGGAGCGGGACGGGCGCCCGGCTCCGGCCGTCGTCCCTATGCTGCGCCGCATGACCGTCGTCGTCGGCTACGTGCCGAGTGCTGAAGGACGGGCCGCCCTGGCGGCGGCCATCGAGGAGGCGGGCCGCCGCGGCGAGCCCCTCCACCTGGTCAACGTCGGCCGCAGCGACGCGGCCAACGACCCCAAGTTCCTCGACGAGGGCGAGGCCGACCGGCTGCGCGCGGAACTGCGCGACTCCGGGCTCGGCTTCGAGGTCGAGCAGCTGGTCCGGGGCCGCGACGCCGCCGAGGAGATCGTCGACGCCGCCGAGCGGCTGCAGGCGAGCCTGCTGGTCATCGGCATGCGCCGGCGCTCCCCCACCGGGAAGCTGCTGTTCGGCAGCCAGGCCCAGCGGATCCTGCTCGACGCCGAGTGCCCCGTGCTGGCGGTCAAGGCCCGCGGCTGAGCCCACCGGGCCCGCGGAGGTGGTCCGGTTACGGCCGCGCGGTCGGTGGAGGTCGGCGACGTCGACCTGGCCGCCACGCTCGGCAGCCTCGCCTGGCTGCCCGGCGACCCGACCCTGCGCTGCACGCCGGGCCGGTTCGAGCGGGCCACCGTCACGCCCGAGGGGCCCGGCGCCGTCGTGGTGACCTGGCACGACGGCGCCGGGGTGGCCCGGGTCGAGGCGCACGGCGACGGCGCGGGCCGGCTGCTCGACCGGGCCCCCGGGCTGCTCGGCGTCCTGGACGACGTCACGGGCTTCGACCCCGCCGACCCGCCGCTGCGCGACCTGTGGCGCCGGCACCGCCGGGAGCGGATCCCCCGCACCGGGACCCTCTGGCACGACCTCGCGTGGCTGATCGTGCAGCAGCGGGTGACCCGGCAGGACGCCGCCGCGCAGTGGCGGCGGCTGGTGGCAGAGCTCGGCACCGCGGTCCCCGGCCGCCCCGGGCCGACCGCGCCGCCGGCCCCCGGCGTGGTGGCCCGCCTGGACCCCTCCGCACTGCACCGGCTGGGCATCGAGCGGCGCCGGGCCGACACGCTCGTCGGCGCCGCGCGGGCCTGCCTGCGGCTGCACGACCGGGACACCACCGATCCCGCCGTCGTCCTGCCACTGCTGCGCGCGGTCCGCGGCGTCGGCCCGTGGACGACGGCCTGCCTGGCGGGGTCGGTGTGGGGCGACGCCGACGCGGTGCCGCCCGGGGACGCCGGCCTGCCCGGCCGCGTGGCCTGGACGCTGGCCCGGGAGGACCGGGCCGACGACGCCCGGATGCTGGAGCTGCTGGAGCCCTGGCGGCCGCACCGGCAGCGGGTGGTCCGCCTGGTGCTGCACGCACCGCCGCCGCCGCGCCGGGCACCGAGGGGGCCTCGGCACGACATCCGGAACCGGTGAGGGACCCGCCCCGACGGCCGCTCCCCGGGGCCCCCGGCCGCCTGGCAGCGGCCCGGGACCCGTGCGAGATTGGGGCATGGACGTCGTGCTGCTGGTCGTCGCGACGTTCCTCCTCGTCAACGTCCTCGCCGGTCTGGTCAGGCTGCTGCGCGGACCCGCCCCCGCCGACCGCATGATCGCCGCGCTGCTCTTCGGGACCACCGGGGTCGGCCTGCTCGCGGTGCTCGCGGAGGTCGCCGAGGTTCCCGCCCTGCGCGACGTCGCCCTGGTCCTGGGGCTGCTCGCCTGCGTGCTGGCGGCCGCGTTCACCAGCCGGCCCCGCCGATCGGCTCCGGACCGGTCGCCGTGACCGACGCCGTGGCCGTGCTCCTGCTGACCGCGGGGGCCCTGTTCTTCACCGCGGGCACGGTGGGCATCCTCCGCTTCCCCGACACGGCCTCCCGGCTGCACGCGCTCACCAAGGCCGACAACGTCGGGCTCGGTCTGCTGCTCGCCGGCCTGGCCGTGCTGGCCGGGCCGGCGGTCGCCCCGAAGCTGGGGCTGATCTGGCTGCTCGTGCTGCTCTCCTCCACGACCACCGCCCAACTGCTCGCCGCCCGTGAGGCGGGCCTGGAGGAGCGCAGGTGACCGGCTGGGCAACCTGGCTGGTCGACGGCGTGCTGGTCACCGGCATCGTCGGCGTGGCCGCCCTCGCCCTCACGGTGCGCGACCGCGTCAGCGCGGTGGCGCTCTTCGTCGTGTTCGGGCTGCTGGTCTCGGCGGGGTACGCCCGCCTGGCGGCGCCCGACATCGCGCTGGCCGAGGCGGCCATCGGCGCCGCGGTCACGGGGGCCCTCCTGCTCGAGGCCGCCCGCCCCCGGACCGCCCCGGACGCGACCCGCCCGCCGATGCCCCGCTCCCGTGCCTGGACCGCCGGCATCGTGGTCGCCGCGACCGGCACCGCGGTCCTGCTGGCCGCCACCGCCGTCCAGCTGCTCGACCGCCCGGCCGGCCGGGGCCTGCTCGACGTCGTCGCCGAGGGCATCCCCGACAGCGGGGTGGCCCATCCCGTGACCGCCGTCCTGCTGGCGTTCCGCGCCTACGACACGCTGCTCGAGGTCGTCGTCCTGCTCGTCGCCGCGCTGGTGGCCCTCGCCCTGCTGCCGGGGCGGGACCTCGCCGCGGTGCCGCCTCCGGCCCCGCCGCCCGCCCCGCTGCCCTTCCTCGTGCGCGTCCTCGTGCCCGTGGGCGTCGTGGTCGCCGGCTGGCTGGTGTTCGTCGGCTCCTACGAGCCCGGCGGCGCCTTCCAGGGCGGGACCGTGCTCGCCGGCATCCTGGTGCTGCTGTGGCTGTCCGGCCGCCGGCCGGCGGTGCTGCGCGGAGCGGTCCTGCGCTGGGGCCTGGCGATCGGGACCGTCCTGTTCCTCGGGGTGGGCATCGCGACACTCGTGCTCGGCGGGGGCCTGCTCGACTACGGGCCCGCGGCGACGGGGCTCATCATCGCGATCGAGGTGGCCATCGCCGGTTCGGTGGGCGTGACCCTGGCGGCGCTGTACCTCGCGGAGGAGCCGGTCCCCGACCGGGAGCCCGGGGAGGGCCGGTGACCCGCGACGCGCTCTTCCTCGGCGCCGGGATCGCGGTGGTGGTCCTCGGCCTGATCGGCATGGCGGCCACGCAGGACCTCGTGCGCCGCGTGCTCGCCCTCAACGTCACCGGGACCGGCGTGTTCCTCGTCCTGGCCACGGCCGCCTGGCGCAGCCGGCCGGAGGCTCCGGACCCGGTGCCGCACGCGCTCGTGCTCACCGGGATCGTCGTCGCGGTCAGCGTGACCGCGGTCGCCCTCGCCCTCGCCCGCCGGGTCGAGGCGCTGGACGCCGAGGAGCAGGCGGGCACCGGCCCCGACGACGACGGCGGGGCGGCCGGATGAGCTCGCTCAGCGCGGTCGTCGCGACACCGCTCGCCGGCGTGGTCGTCCTGGCGCTCCTCCGCCGGAACCCCGTGGTGGCCCGGCTGGTGGCGGTGACCACGGCCCTCGCCACCGCCGCCGCCGTCGTCCCGGTCGTCGCCGGTGTCGTCCGCGAGGGGAGCCGCAGCGAGGTCCTCGGGGGCTGGCCCGCGCCGCTCGGTGTCCCGCTCGTGGCCGACGGCCTGTCGGCCGCCCTGCTGGCCATGACGGCGCTGGTCGGGCTGGCCGTCACGGCCTTCGCGGTCGGGGAGCGCCGGGAGGACGCCTTCTGGCCGCTGTGGCTGGCCGCGTGGGCGGCCCTGAACGCCCTCTACGTGTCCGGGGACGCCTTCAACGTCTACGTCGCCCTCGAGGTGCTCGGCCTGGCCGCGGTCGGTCTCGTCGCCCTCGCCGGCGGCGAGGCCCTGCGCGCGGCGCTGCGCTACCTCTTCGTGGCCGTCCTCGGTTCCCTGGCCTACCTGCTGGCCGTGGCCCTGCTCTACGCCGATCGCGGTGGGCTGGAGCTGGCCCTGCTGGCGCGGACGCCGGGGGAGCCGCTGGTCAGCGCGGTGGCGCTCGGCCTGATCACGGTCGGCATGATGCTGAAGACCGCCCTGCTGCCGCTGCACGGCTGGCTGCCCCCGGCCCACGGGGGAGCCCCCGCCCCGGTGAGCCCCATCCTCTCCGCCCTCGTGGTCAAGGGTTCCTTCTACGTCCTCGTGCGGATGTGGCTCACCGTGCTGCCCGACGCGGCCACGCCGCGGGCCGCGCCCTGCTCGGCGCGCTCGGCGGCACCGCTGCGCTGTGGGGTGCGTGGATGGCACTGCGCCAGCACCGGCTCAAGCTCGTCGTCGCCTACTCGACGGTCGCGCAGGTCGGTTACCTGTTCCTGATCTTCCCCCTCGTCCCGACCGACGGCTCGGCCCCGGAGGCCGCCGTCCGGGCCGGCTGGACCGGCGTCCTCACCCTGGCACTGGCCCACGGGGTGGCCAAGGGCGCCATGTTCCTGGCCGCCGGTGCCCTGGCGGCCGGGCACGGCACCGACCGCCTCGACGGACTTCGCGGCGCCGGCGCCCGTCAGCCGCTCAGCGTGGCCGCCTTCGCGCTGGCCGGCATCAGCCTCGCCGGCCTGCCACCGAGCCTCGGCTTCACGGGCAAGTTCCTGGTCCTGCAGTCCAGCACCGGCTCCGGCCAGTGGTGGTGGGCGATCCCGCTGGTCGGCGGCGGCCTGCTCGCCGCTGCGTACGTCGCCCGCGTGGTGCGCGTGACCATCGGTGGCGCGGGCTCGGAGGGGACGGACCCGGTAGCCGCAGGTCCCCGGACGACGGCGCTCGGTGGCGTCGTCGTGCCGCGGTACCGGGAGGTGCCCGCCCTCGTGCTGGCCGTGCTGGCCATCGCCCTCGGCCTGGTCGGCACCACGGTCACCGACCTCGTGGAGCCGGCGCTCCCGGTACCGGCGGGAGCGGTGCCGTGACGGGTCTCGTGCCGCTCGTGCTGCTCGCCACCTCGCTGGTCACCGCGGCCCTGATCTTCCCGATGCGCGAGGAACAGCGCCGCGCCCGGTCCGTGCTCAACCTCACCGGAGCGACCGCGAAGCTGGTGGTGATCGCGGCCGTGGCGGGTCCGGTGCTCGCCGGGGAGCGCTTCACCTGGTCCTCGCCCCTGCTGCCCGGGGTCGACCTCCTGCTGCGCATCGACGAGCTGTCGCTGCTGTTCCTCACGCTGTCGGCGCTGCTGTGGCTGGTCACCACCGTCTACGCCATCGGCTACCTGGAGGACTCCCCGCACCGCAGCCGCTTCTTCGGCTTCTTCAGCCTGTGCGTGACGAGCACCGTCGGCATCGCCCTGGCGGGCAACCTCGTGACCTTCCTGATCTTCTACGAGCTGCTCACCCTCGTCACCTACCCGCTCGTGGCCCACCGGGGGACGCCGGAGGCCCTGGCGGGTGCGCGGACCTACCTGCGCTACACGCTCGGCGGCGGGGCGGTGCTGCTCGTCGGCGTGGCCTGGCTGACGTCGCTGGCGGGCTCGGCCTCGTTCGCCCCCGGCGGCGCCGCCGAGGTGGCGGCCCTGGTCGCCGAGCGCCCGGCGACGATGACGGCGCTGTTCGCCGTCCTCGTCGCGGGGCTGTCGGTCAAGGCCGCCGTGGTTCCGCTGCACGGCTGGCTGCCGCGCGCCATGGTGGCGCCGGCCCCCGTCAGCGCGCTGCTGCACGCGGTCGCGGTCGTCAAGGCGGGCGCCTTCGGCATGGTGCGGCTGATCTACGACGTCTACGGGATCGAGGTGGCGGCCGGCCTCGGCGTGCTGACCCCGCTGGCCGCCCTCGCCGCCGTCACGATCCTCTACGGCTCGGTCCGGGCCCTCACCCAGGACGACCTGAAGAAGCGGCTGGCCTACTCCACCGTCAGCCAGATGTCCTACATCGTGCTGGGGCTGTCGCTCGTGGGCGTCTACTCCACCACCGCGGCCGTGGCCCACCTCGTGCACCAGGGCCTGATGAAGATCACGCTCTTCTTCTGCGCCGGGGCGATCGCCGAGACGCTGCACCTGCACAAGGTCAGCGAGCTCCGCGGCGTGGGACGGCGGATGCCGCTGACCATGACCGCCTTCACGATCGGCGCCCTCGGCATGATGGGCGCACCTCCCGTGGCCGGCTACGTCACCAAGGTCTACCTCGGCCTCGGCGGGCTCGAGGCGGGGCACTGGTGGGTCCTCGCGGTGCTCGCGGCGAGCACGCTGCTCAACGCCGCCTACTTCCTGCCGATCCTCCTCACCGCCTGGTTCCGCGCCCCGGAGCCGCCGGCCGCGACCGCAGCACCCCCGGACCCGCCCGGGCCCGCGCGCCCCGGCCCGGGCTCCCGGCGGCTCGAGGGGTCGGCGATGCTGATCCTGCCCAGCGCCGCCACGGCCCTGCTGGCCCTGGGTGCCGGGCTGCTCGCCGGTGCCGACCAGAGCCCCCTCGGGGTGGCGACCCGGATCGCCGAGCAGGGGTACCCGTGACCGGTCTCTGGGCGGCTGCCCTGCTCGCGCCGCTGCTGCTGGCGGCGGCGGCCACCGCCGCACCCCTGCGGGGCGCCGTCGTGGCGCTGGCCCCGGTGGCGTGCCTGCCGGCCCTGGTCCTCGCCGCGCTCGGCGAGCGGGCCGGCGGGGTGGACCTGCCCTGGCTGCTGCTCGGCACCCGCCTGGAGGTCGACGCCGTCGGTCGCCCGTTGCTGCTGCTCACCGCGCTGCTGTACTGCGTGGCGCTCGCCGCCGGCCGGGTGGAACGCGCCGCCGATCCCCGGAGGGCCGGCTTCACCGGGATCTTCCTGCTCGCCTACACCGGCAACGTCGCCCTCCTGGTGGCGGCCGACGCGATCACCTTCTACGTCGGGTTCACCGTCATGTCCCTCGCCGCCTGGGGGCTGGTGGCGCACACGCGGACGTCCGCGGCACTGCGCGCCGGGCGGGTGTACGTCGGTCTCGCGGTCCTGGGCGAGGTGCTGCTCCTCGCCGGGCTGGTCGCGGCCATGGCCGCGGCGGGCACCCCGCCGACGGGGACGCTGCTGGCGGACCTGCCCGGGGCCGTGGCCGCCGCACCGGGGCGCGAGGTGATCGTGGTGCTCCTGGTGGCCGGCCTCGGGGTGAAGGTGGGGCTGGTGCCGCTGCACGCCTGGCTGCCCCTGGCCCACCCGGCGGCACCGGCACCGGCCAGCGCGGTCCTGTCGGGCGCCATGGTCAAGGCCGGGCTGGTCGGCTGGCTGCGGCTGCTCCCGCTCGGGGAGGCGGCGCTCCCCTTCCTCGGGGGTCTGCTGGTCGGCCTCGGGGTCGCGGGGATCTTCCTCGGCGTCGCCGCCGGTCTCCTGCAGGACGACCCCAAGGTGCAGCTGGCGTACTCGACCGTGAGCCAGATGGGCTTCATCGCGGTCGCCGTCGGGATCGGGCTGCGGGAGCCCGCGCTCGCCGGGACGGCGATCTCCGTGGCCGCCGTGTACGCCGTCGCGCACGGCCTGGCCAAGGGGGCGCTGTTCCTCGCGGTGCCGGTGTGGCACTCCGCCGCCTCCCCCGCCCGCCGGCGGCTGACGCTGGCCGGGGTGGCGGTCGCCGCCCTCGCCCTCGCCGGGCTGGCGCCGCTCGGCGGCTTCGTGGCCAAGTACGGCCTCAAGGAGCTCGCGGACGCCGCCGGGCTCCCCGTGCTGCTGCTCGCCGCCGGTGCGGTCGGGACGACGCTGCTGATGGCCCGGTTCGCCGTGACCCTGGCCGGGGCACCGGTCGACGCGCCCCGGCCGGCAGGCGTCGTGGAGGCGGGCTGGGTGCTGCTGCTGGTGGCAGGCCCGGCGCTGACCTGGCTCGTCGGCACCGGCCTGGCGGACGCGCCCGTCCCCGGGGGGCTCGACGCCTCGACGTGGGACGCGACCTGGCCGGTGCTCCTCGGGGCGGGCCTCGCCGGCGCGGCGGCCACCCGGACCCGGCTCGCCGGCGAGCGGTCTCCCCGCGGGCGTCCCGGCCCCCGGCTGCCGGCCGGGGACGTGGTCGTCGTGCTGGAGCCGGCCACCGTCGGGACGCTGCGGGGGCTGGACGCCGCCGGGCGGCTGCCCGGTGCCGCGGTGGCGGCGGCAGCCGCCCGTACCCGGGGCGCGGCGCCCTCCCTGCAGGTCTGGGGCGACCGGCTGGCGCTGCCGGCCTGGCGGTACCTGGGGCCGCTCAGCCTGGCCACCCTCGTGCTGCTGGTGGCGTTGCTGTGGTGAGCCGGCCCGACCCGACCGCCCGGGTCGTCCTGACCGCGGCCACCGTCCGGGGCGTCCTGCTCGGCGGCGTGTGGTGGGTCGTCGCCGAGGGGTCCGCGGTCGTCGCCTGGCCTCACGCCGCGGCCGTGGTCCTCGCCGCCACCGCGGTCAGCCTCTGGCTGGTGCCCGCCCGGCCCCGGCGTCGGCTCCGGCCGGCCGCGACCCTGTCGTTCGCGGGCTGGTTCGTGTGGACCTAGCTGCGCGGCGGCGCCGACGTGGCGCTGCGCGCGCTCGCGCCACGGGTGCGGCTGGATCCCGACGTGGTCGAGCACCCCCTCCGGCTGCGCTCGCCGTCGGCCGCCGTCGCCCTGGCCGACATCGTCAGCCTGATGCCGGGCACCCTGGCCGTCGCGGTGCTGGAGGACCGCATCGTGCTGCACGTGCTGGACCGCACCGGATCCCTGCTCGAGGAGGTCGCCTCGGCCGAGGAGCGGCTGGCGGCCGCGCTGGGGATGACTCTGACCCAGCCCGGACCGGATGAGACGCGCCGGGGCGCCGGGTGCACATCGCCCTCCACCGGTCGCCCCGCTCGACGGGCGTCGCGTCAGCCCGTGGACTCGCGGGGGGTGAGCAGCCAGTCGATGCGGCGGCGCACGTCCGCGCTGTTCAGAGCGGGGTCCAGGAGGCGTTCCATCTCGAAGCCCCGGACCACGTTCAGGATGGTGCGCGCCCCCTCGACCGGACGCGGCAGCCCCGCGGCCTCGAGGTCAGCAGCGGTGATGGCGATCCAGCGGGCGTCCCAGGCCCGCACGTCGGCCGCGAGCTCGTCGTGCCCGGAGGCGTAGAGCAGCAGCTCGTGTTCGGCGCGGACCAGCCGCTCGTCCGTGAACTCCCGCCCGATCGCCTCCTCGACGAACCTACCGAGCCGTTCGACCGGGTCGTCGGTGGTGCTGCGCGCCCGCTCCGCGATGCGGAGCAGCCACCGGTCGCCGCGTTCCAGGTAGAAGCGCAGGGCGCTGTGCAGCAGCTCGTCGCGGGATCCGAAGTGATGGGTGGTCGTGCCGGGGGACACCCCGGCGCGTTCGGCGACCCGGCGGTGCGTGACGGCATCGATGCCGCGTTCCGCCGCGATCTCCAGGACCGCGAGCAGAACCGCTTCGCGGGCGGAACCGCGGGGGCGTGCGGCGCGAGCGTCGACCATGGGACGCCACACTACTTGACGGGCGTACGGCTCAATCGTAAGAATGTACGAGACCGCTCATGGCTCCGGTCGGCGGTGAGAAGGCACCGCACACATCCCCCATCCGGGGAGGCATCATGGACGAACCTCGTGTCGTGGTCTCGGCGCGGCAGGAGAGATGGCCGGCAGCGGCGTGCGCTGGCTGGCCGGTTCCGGGAACGAGGTCCACCTCGAGCTGTACGACGTGGACGCGCGCGGCCTGGACGCGCTGGTGGCGACCCTGCCCTGCCCGCCGGCGATCGCTGACCGCATCGATCTGTTCGACGGCGCACGGCTCAGGGAGGCCATCTCCGGCGCGGCGCTGGTCGTGCTGGGCGCCGGCCCGTACCTGCGGACCGCGGCGCCGGTCATGCGGGCCTGCGTCGACCTCGGGGTGGACTACCTCGACATCGACGACGACATCGAGAGCACCCAGGAGGCGCTCGCGCTCCACGCTGCCGCGCAGGACGCCGGGATGGCGTTGCACGTGGGCTGCGGTGCGTCCCCGGGGATGTCGAACCTGCTGGCCGTCGACGCCGCCGCCCAGCTCGACGAGGTCGAGACCATCGACGTGTGCTGGGTGAGCGGCGACGAGGGCGCCCGTCCCTACGGCGCAGCGGTGCTCGAGCACGCCTTCCACATCAGCGCCGGTGACACGCTCACGTGGCGGGACGGGGGGCCGGTGACCGTTCCGGCGTTCACCGCGACCGAGGTCTTCTCGCTGGGTGGCGATCTCGGCGACTACCGCTTGTACGAGACGGCCCATCCCGAGGTGGTCACCCTGCCGCGGCGCTACCCCCGCGTCCGGTCCGTCCGGGTGATGGGTGGCCTGCACCCCCAGCCGGTCAACGGTCTGGTCCGTGGCATCGCACTCGCCGTCCACGACGGTCGCCTCACGATGCCGGAGGCCATCGCCTGGTTCCAGGCCGTGCTCCGGGACGAGTCCGCTCCGCTGCGCGGCTGGCGGTACGCGATCGCCGGCATGCTCGGCCAGGTCCGCCGCGGCGAGTGCTCGCCGCAGGAGGTCGGACGGTTCCTGCTCGCCGGTCTGCGTCACCAGCACGAGCCCTACCGGGGAGCGCTGATGGCCCGGGCGACAGGCGTGCGGTCCGGTGAACCGGCCACGGCGATCGTCCGCACTCCCACGGGCGGACCGGACTCGCCGTTCGCGTCGTCGATGAGCCGCGTCACCGGCGCCTGCCTCGCCGCCTTCGTCGCACTCGCGCTCGACCGACGGGGCGTGCACCGCGGCGCGGTCGCGCCCGAGGACTGGGTCGAGCCTGCGACGTTCTACGCCGCGCTCGAAGAGCTCGGCGTCCCGCGGCACGAGTTCCTCGCGCCCGAGACCGTCGCGGCCTGATCACCCCCTGCTCAGGAGCGACGCGGCCGCGCCCGGACGCAGCGAGAGCCCGCCGGATCCCGGCGGGCTCTCGCAGTGGGTGGGCAAGGGGGGAGTTGAACCCCCACGTCCTCTCGGACACACGGACCTGAACCGTGCGCGTCTGCCATTCCGCCACTTGCCCGGACGCACGACGACATTAGCAGTCCGGTGCGGCGGTCCCCGGCAGGGGGTGCGGAGCCGGGGAGGCGTGCGTCGCTGACCGGTCACCCGCCGCGCACACGGCTACGATCACGGGTGGACCGCACATCGGCGCCGGACGAGCCTGGAGGAGCGACTGTGGGTGTGCTGCAGCGCTTCGAGCGGCGGCTGGAGGGGATGGTCGGGCTGGCGTTCGCCCGGCTGTTCAAGGGCAAGGTGCACCCGGCCGAGATCGCCAAGGCCCTGACCCGGGAGGCCGACGAGCAGCGCTCGGTGCTGGGCGAGGGCCGGGTCCTCGCCCCCAACGTCTACGACGTCCGGCTGGGCCGGGCCGACTTCGACAACCTGGCCGAGTGGTCCGAGCAGCTGGCCGCCGAGCTCGCCGACATGGTCGCCGAGCACATCGCCGGCGAGGGCTACCAGCTCTTCGGCGAGGTGCAGGTGCGCCTCGAGCTCGACGAGTCGCTGCCCACCGGCGTGTTCGAGGTGGGGTCGCACGTCGCCGACCCCGCCCGGCCGGCCTCGCGGGCCGATGCCCTCGGCGTCGGTCCCGGCGTCCCCCCGCTCACCGGCGAGGGCGTGCCCCCGCTGCCGCCGCTGCGCGGCCGGATGGCCACCGACACCGGCCGGCAGCACCCGTCCTCCGTCGTCGGCCGCGCCGGCACCAAGCCCGGCGTGACGCACGTGCTCGTCGTCGACGGACCGGGGACCCGGCACGAGCTGACCACCGGCCGCAACGTCCTGGGCCGCGGCACCGACGCCGACATCCGGCTGCCCGACACCGGCGTCAGCCGCAAGCACGCCGACGTGGTGCTGGACGGCGGCACGGCGCACGTCGAGGACCTGGGCTCCACCAACGGCACCCTGGTGAACGGCCGCCGGATCACCCGTCAGGCGCTGGCCGACGGCGACGTCATCCGGATCGGTCACTCCGTGCTGGTCTACCGGCAGGACGGCGGCGCGTGAGCGGGCTGGACCGTTCACCCGGGACGGCGACGCCGTGACGGCCGAGATCGTCCTGCAGATCTTCCGGTTCGGCTTCCTGCTGCTGCTCTGGTTGTTCATCTTCGCCGCGTTCCGGGTGGTCCGCGCCGACCTGTTCGGCGGCCGGGCGGGCCGGGTCACGGCCGTTCCCCCGCGCGCCGTCGTCCCCGGCCGGCGCAAGGGCAAGGGCCCCAAGACGCTCGTGGTGACCGCCGGCCCCCTGGCCGGCACGCGGATCACCCTCGGCGACCAGCCGATCCTCATCGGCCGGGCCGACGACTCCACGCTCGTGCTCACCGACGACTTCGCCAGCTCCCGGCACGCCCGGCTGACCAACAGGGGCGGCCAGTGGTACGTCGAGGACCTGGGCTCCACCAACGGCACCTTCCTGGACCAGCAGCGCGTGCAGGGGCCGCTGCTCGTGGCCCCCGGCCAGCCGATCCGGATCGGCCAGACCGCCCTGGAGCTGCGGTCGTGAGCCCCGACACCGACGGGAGCGGCTCCCGATGAGCCTCGTGCTGCGCTACGCAGCCCGGTCCGACCGCGGCCTGGTCCGCGGCAACAACCAGGACTCGGTCTACGCCGGCCCGCGCCTGCTCGCGGTCGCCGACGGCATGGGCGGTCACGCGGCCGGCGACGTGGCCAGCAAGGTGGTCATCGCCGCGCTCGAGCACCTCGACGAGGACGCCCCGCCCAGCGACATGCTGCAGGCGCTGCGCGCCGCGGTGTTCGACGGCAGCGAGCACCTGCGCGAGGTGATCCGGGAGTCCCCGCAGCTGGAGGGCATGGGCACCACGCTCACCGCCGTCCTGTTCGCCGGCGGCCGGCTGGCGCTGTGCCACGTCGGCGACTCGCGCGCCTACCTGCTGCGCGACGGCGAGCTGAGCCAGATCACCCACGACGACACGTTCGTGCAGACGCTGATCGACGACGGCCGCATCACGCAGGAGGAGGCCAACCACCACCCCCAGCGCTCGCTGCTGCTGCGTGCGCTCAACGGGCAGGACGTCGACCCCGACCTGTCGATGCGCGAGGCCCGGGCCGGCGACCGCTACCTGCTGTGCTCCGACGGCCTGTCCGGGGTGGTCAGCGAGGAGACGATCGCCACCACGCTGCAGGACCCGGACCCGCAGTCCTGCGCCGACCGGCTCATCGAGCTGGCGCTGCGCAGCGGCGGCCCGGACAACATCACCGTGATCGTCGCCGACGTGGTGGAGGACGACGGTTCCGGCGCCCTCGTCGAGCCGGTGGTCGACGGCGCGGCCGGGGCGAACGTCGGCCAGCGCGCCGTCGACCCGAACTCCGCGGCCGGCCGGGCCGCGCTGCACGACCCGCCGCCGGCCCCCCCGCCGCCCGCTCCGGTGAGCACCGCACCGCCGTCGGACCGCCGCCGCGGTCGCCGGCGCTGGTGGTACGCGCTGGTCGCCCTGGTCGTGCTGGCCGCCGCCGGGGTCGGGGCCTACGCCTGGGTCCTCGACCACTGGTTCGTCGGGGTCGACGAGGAGAGCGACACCGTCGCCGTCTTCCGCGGCATCAACGCCTCCGTCCTCGGCCTGGACCTCTACCGGCAGGAGACCGACTCCGGGATCGCCGTCGCGGACCTCAGCTCCGACCTGCGGGCCAAGGTGGCCGACGGGATCACCGTCGACGACCGGACGGCCGCCGACGACCGGGTCGAGATGCTGCGCGAGCAGTCCCTGCCGTTGTGCCGGCCCGAGCCGACGTCGAGCGCGACGCCGACGACGGCGCCCACCACGACGGCGGCCCCGTCGCCCCTCCCCGGGGACCCCGGCGCCGCCCCGACCGGTCCGGGCGAGTCCCTGGCCACCCCCGGCGCGCCGACGTCCGCCACGCCCACGCCCTCGCGGACCTCCCCGTCGTCCGAACCGGGACGGGACTGCCGGGAGGCGGAGTGATGGCCGGCCCGACCACCGACCCCCGGTCGGCCGGATCGGGCGGCGCCTCCGGCACGACGCCGACGCGGCGGGGGACCGAGCTGGCGATGCTCGGCTTCGCCGTCCTCATCACGCTCGCCGCCCAGTCGATCGTCGACATCACCCTGACCGGCGCGCTGCGGCCGGAGCTGGCCGCGTTCGGCGGCTGGTTCACCGCCCTGTGGGCCGTCATGCACGTGGTGGTGCGCCGGTTCGCGCCCTACGCCGACCCCCTGCTGCTGCCCGCCGTGGCGCTGCTCTCCGGCCTCGGGCTGACCATGATCCACCGGCTCGACCTGGCCGCCGACCAGGTCGGGTCCACCGTCACCCGCGAGGACGCGCCGGTCCAGCTGGTGTGGGCCACCCTCGGCGTGGTCCTGTTCGTCGCCGTCCTCGTCGTCGTGCGCGACCACCGGCTGCTCTCGCGGCTGGCCTACACCCTCGGTCTGGTCGGCCTGGCGCTGCTCGCCCTGCCCGCGGTGCTGCCCGCGTCGATCTCCGAGGTGAACGGCGCCAAGATCTGGATCCGCGTCGCCGGGTTCAGCATCCAGCCGGGCGAGTTCGCGAAGATCCTGCTGATCGTCTTCTTCGCCGCCTACCTCGTGGACAAGCGCGACGTCCTCGCCCTGGCCAGCCGGCGGGTGATGGGCCTCGAGCTCCCCCGCGGCCGCGACCTGGGCCCCGTGCTGGTCGTGTGGATGATGTCGATCCTCGTCCTCGTCTTCCAGCGCGACCTGGGCAGCTCGCTGCTGCTGTTCGGGATCTTCGTCGTCATGCTCTACATCGCCACGGAGCGGTCCAGCTGGCTGGTCATCGGCGTCGGGCTGTTCGGCGCCGGGGCGTTCCTGGCCTACCAGCTGTTCGGGCACGTACGGGTGCGCGTCGACACCTGGATCGACCCGTTCGCCTACCGCGACACCGGCGGCTACCAGATGGTCCAGTCGCTGTTCGGGCTCGGCACCGGCGGGCTCTTCGGCGCCGGCCTGGGCGGGGGCCGCCCCGACGAGGTGCCGGTGGCCAAGAGCGACTTCATCGCCGCCGCGATCGGCGAGGAGCTCGGCCTGTTCGGCCTGGTGGCGGTCATCCTCCTGTACCTGGTGCTCGTCGAGCGCGGCCTGCGAAGCTCGCTGATCGTCCGGGACGCGTTCGGCAAGCTGCTGGCCGCCGGCCTGGCCTTCGCGATCGCCTGGCAGGTGTTCGTCGTCCTCGGCGGCGTGACCGGGCTGCTCCCGCTGACCGGCCTGACCACGCCGTTCGTCGCCTACGGCGGCTCGTCGCTCGTGGCGAACTTCGCGCTGCTGGCCGTCCTCGTGCGGATCAGCGACGCCGCCCGCCGCCCGGCCGCCCCGCCGGCGCCCCCGGGGGCGCCGGCCCGCGCCACCTTCGTCGACGCCCCGACCGAGGTGGTCCGGCCGTGAACGCCCCGCTGCGCCGGGTGGCGATCAGCGTGCTCGTGCTGTTCACCCTGCTGATCGTCAACGTCAACTACATCCAGGTCGTCCGCTCCGACGAGCTGCGCTCCGATGCCGGCAACCGCCGGGTGATCATCGAGGAGTACGGGCGCCAGCGCGGCTCGATCGTCGTCGCCGGGAACGAGATCGCCCTGTCGGTGGAGACCGGCGGCGACCTGACGTTCCTGCGCCAGTACCCGCAGGGTCCGCTGTACGCGGGCGTCACCGGCTACTACTCCTACCTCTACGGCGCCAGCGGCATCGAGCGGGCCGAGAACGACGTGCTCACCGGCGACGACGCCCGGTTGCTCACCCAGCGGCTCAGCGACATCTTCACCGGACGCGACCCCTCCGGCGGGGACGTCGTCCTCACCCTGGACCCCGCCGTCCAGGAGGCCGCGATGGCCGGCCTGGAGGGCGTCACCGGCGCCGTCGTCGCGCTCGACCCCTCCACCGGCGCCGTCCTGGCCCTGGCGAGCACGCCGACCTACGACCCCAACCTGCTGTCCAGCCACGACGGCGCGGCCGTCCGCGACTACGCCGCCCAGCTCGAGGCCGCCGAGCGGGACCCGCGCCTGAACCGGGCGATCCGGGACAACTACCCGCCCGGCTCGGTCTTCAAGGTGGTCGTGTCGGCGGCGGCCCTGTCCACCGGCGACTACACCCCCGACACGGTGATCCCCGCGCCCGACGTGCTCACCCTGCCCGGCACGTCCACCACGCTGCAGAACTTCGGCGGCTCGCGGTGCAGCGCCGGCGGCGAGCAGCCGCTCATCGACGCGCTGACGATCTCCTGCAACACGGCGTTCGCGCTGCTGGGCATCGAGCTCGGCGAGGACCGGATCCGGGAGGCCGCCGAGGCGTTCGGCATGGACGGCGAGGGGCTGCAGATCCCGATGCCGACGGTGGGCAGCTCGGTGGGTGACCCGGAGAACGACGCCCAGCTCGGCGTGAGCTCGATCGGCCAGCAGGACGTCCGGATGACCCCGCTGCAGGCCGCCATGGTGGCCGCCGCGGTCGCCAACGACGGCACCCTGATGGCGCCGTACCTCGTCGACCAGCTGCGCGCGCCCGACCTGCGGGTCATCGAGCAGACGGACCCCGACGAGCTCTCCGAGGCGGTCAGCCCGGAGGTGGCCGACCAGCTGACCGAGATGATGGTCAGCGTCGTCGCCAACGGGAGCGGTCGCGCCGCCCGCATCAGCGGCATCGACGTCGCGGGCAAGACGGGGACCGCGGAGAACGCCGGCCCCGACCACAACTGGTTCATCGGCTTCGCCCCGGCGGACGACCCGCAGATCGCCGTGGCGGTCTTCGTGGCCAACGGCGGGGGTACGGGAGGCGACGTGTCCGCGCCGATCGCCCGCCAGGTGATGCAGGCCCACCTGGCCGGGGAGGGCTGATGGCGCTGTCCACCGGCACCGTCCTCGCCGGGCGGTACGAGATCACGTCCCCCATCGCCACCGGCGGCATGGGGGAGGTGTGGCGGGCGCGCGACCGGGTGCTCGACCGCGAGGTCGCCGCCAAGGTGCTGCGCAGCGAGTTCACCGGCGACCCGAGCTTCGTGGCCCGGTTCCGCAACGAGGCGCGGCACACCGCGGCGTTGTCGCACCCGAACATCGCCTCGGTCTACGACTACGGCGAGGCCGACGACGAGCGCAACCCCGGCCAGCGGCTGGCGTTCCTCGTCATGGAGCTGGTCGAGGGCCAGCCGCTGGTAACGATCCTGCACGAGGAGGGCCGGCTCCCGGTCGACTGGACGCTGCACGTCCTCGGCCAGTCCGCCGACGGCCTGTCCGCCGCCCACGCCGCGGGCGTCGTCCACCGCGACATCAAGCCCGGCAACCTCATCGTGCGCCCCGACGGCGTGGTGAAGCTGACCGACTTCGGCATCGCCCGCGCCCGCGACGCCACGCCGCTGACCCGCACCGGAATGGTCGTCGGCACCGCCCAGTACCTCTCCCCCGAGCAGGCCCAGGGCTTCGAGGTCACCTCCGCCTCCGACGTGTACAGCCTCGGCGTCGTCGGCTACGAGTGCCTCACCGGCTCCCGGCCCTTCGACGGCACCTCGCAGGTCGCCATCGCCCTCGCGCACATCAACCGGCCGCCCCCGCCGCTGCCGGGTGACGTGCCGCGCGCCGTCCGGCAGCTGCTGGAGCGGGCACTGCAGAAGGACCCCGGCGACCGGTTCACCGACGGCGCGGCCTTCGCCGCGGCCATCCGCGCGGTGGCCGCCGCCGTCGGCGACGGGCTGCCGCCAGGTACGGGGGTCGCAGCCGCCGCTGCGGCCACGCAGGTCGTGGACATGCCCGAGGACGCGACGGCCGGGCACCCGGCGGGTGGGGACGAGCCGACGACGCAGGTCCTCGACGCCGCGCCGGTGGCCGCCGCGGGCGCCACCGGCGCGCACACCGCGGCGCGCCCGATGCCGCCGCTGCAGGGCCCGCCCACCGGGTCCGACGCCTGGGACGGCGACGCGCCGGACGGCGCCCCCGCCGGCCGCGGACGCCGCCGGCTGTGGCTGCTCGCGGCCCTGGCGCTGGTCGCCGTGCTGGCCGGGCTGGCCTGGATCCTCTTCGGCGGCGAGGACGCCGGCGGCGGCGGCACGACCGCCCGCACCAGCGCGCCCGCCTCGGCGCCGGACACGGGACCGGCGTCGGCGGCCCAGCTCGCGTTCGACCCGGCCGCCCTGCTCGGCCGGGACGCCGACGAGGTCGCCGCGGAGCTGGAGGCGCGCGGGTTCACCGCCGTCGCCCGGGAGGACGCGTCGGCCGACCAGCTGGCCGGCTACGGTGCCGCGCTCGCGGCCGGCGAGGTCGCCGCCGTCGCCCCGGCCGGGGGCCGGCTCGCCGCCGACACCCCGATCACCCTCTACGTCGCCGCGGAGGGCTACGCACCCCCGGCGCCCGGCACCGGCGGGGGAGGCGGCGAGACCGGCGGCGGAGGCGCGGAGGAGGGCGGCGGCGCACCACCGGCGACCAGCGCGGCGCCGACCCCCAGCAGCCCGGCCCCACCGCCGCCGACGACCACCGTGCCGACCACCGCCACCACACCGACCACGCCGACCACACCGACCGCCCCGACCTCGCCCACCACCCAGCCGGGGACCACCCTCCCGCCACCGCCGGCCAGCGAGGAGCCGCCGCCGGGCGACGCCGGGGCTGCCGGTTCCCCTGTGGCGCAGGGTGCGGCGGGGTGAGGGACCCCGCTCGCGCCGTCCCGAACCGCTCCGGACCGCTGGATACGCTCCCCGGCGGGCCCGTCCAGAGGCGCGGGCTCCTCCCCTGCCCCGCCCGAGAGGACCGTCGATGACCACCCCCCAGGTGCTCGGTGAGCGCTACGAGATCGGCGGGGTGCTCGGCCGCGGCGGCATGGCCGAGGTGCACCGCGGCCGGGACCTGCGGCTCGGCCGCGAGGTCGCCGTCAAGGTGCTGCGCCACGACCTGGCCCGCGACCCGTCCTTCCAGGTCCGGTTCCGCCGCGAGGCCCAGGCCGCCGCGTCGCTGAACCACCCGGCGATCGTCGCCGTCTACGACACCGGCGAGGACCGCGGGCCCACGGGGAACACCCCGTACATCGTCATGGAGTACGTCGAGGGCGAGACCCTGCGCGACGTGCTGCGCCGGGAGGGCGTTCTCCCCCCGGAGCGGGCGATGAGCCTGTCCGCCGACATCTGCGGCGCCCTGGACTTCAGCCACCGCAACGGCATCGTCCACCGGGACGTGAAGCCGGGGAACGTGATGATCACGCCGGCCGGCTCGGTCAAGGTGATGGACTTCGGCATCGCCCGGGCGGTCTCGGACTCCGCGGCCACGATGACCTCCACGGCCGCCGTCATCGGCACCGCCCAGTACCTCTCCCCGGAGCAGGCCCGGGGTGAGGGCGTCGACGCCCGCTCGGACGTCTACTCCCTCGGCTGCCTGCTCTACGAACTGGTCACCGGGGCGCCGCCGTTCACCGGCGACTCCCCGGTGTCGGTGGCCTACCAGCACGTCCGCGAGGACCCGCGGCTGCCGTCGTCGATCAACCCGGCCATCCCGCCGGAGCTGGACTCGATCCTGCTCAAGGCCATGAGCAAGAACCCGGCCAACCGCTACCAGTCGGCCGCCGAGATGCGCAACGACCTGCTCCGGGCCCTCGCCGGGCAGCAGGTCGAGGCCACCCCGGTCATGGGGGCCGCCGAGCGCACCGCCGTCATCGGCGCGGTCCCGCCGGGCTCCGGCGCCGACGACTGGGACGACGACGAGGCCGCCCGCCGCCGCAAGCGGAACCGGATCATCGCCGCCGTCGTCGGTGCGCTGGTGCTCGTCGCCGCCGTCGTCGGGATCGCCCTCGCCCTGGGCGGCGAGGACGAGGACCCGCCGCCGACCACCGCGACCGTGACGGTGCCGGCGAACCTGGTGGGCCTGACCGAGGCCGACGCCCGGGCCGCCATCGAGGAGGCCGGGCTGGTCGTCGACGAGGTGACCACGCAGGAGGTCTCCGACGAGGCGCAGGTGGGCCTGGTCCAGAGCACCACCCCCGGCAGCGGCGCGGAGGTCGAGGAGGGCAGCGAGGTCGACCTGGTCGTCGGCGTCGGCCCCGACACCGTGACCGTGCCGCCGGTGGTCAACCAGACCGAGGACGCCGCCCGGACGCTGCTCGAGAACGCCGGTTTCACGGGGAACGTGAACCGGGACGAGGTCGA
Organism: Trujillonella humicola; assembly: GCF_046233715.1. Classification (NCBI taxonomy): domain Bacteria; kingdom Bacillati; phylum Actinomycetota; class Actinomycetes; order Geodermatophilales; family Geodermatophilaceae; genus Trujillonella; species Trujillonella humicola. The sequence continues at coordinate 36,541 of NZ_JBJNRJ010000006.1, forward strand.
CGCCCTGGCGCCCGAGGGCACCGTCGTCGCCGTCGACCCCACCGTCGGCCGGCAGGTCGCCCCCGACACGACGGTGACCCTGTCGGTGTCCGACGGCGACGCGCCGATCCCGGCGGTCTCCGGTGACCAGGCCGCCGCCACGCAGACCCTGCGCGGCGCCGGTTTCACCAACATCACCGTCGAGCAGGTCGAGGACGCCGCCCCCGCGGGCAGCGTGCTCGGCACGACGCCCGGGGCCGGGACGCAGGCCACCGCGGAGAGCGAGATCGTCCTGCGGGTGTCCACCGGTCCCGCCGAGCCCGAGACCGTCGCCGTGCCGAACGTGGTCGACCAGCCCCAGCAGGCCGCCGAGGCCACGCTCCGGTCGGCCGGCTTCGACGTGCGCGTCGAGCAGCGGGACAGCGACCAGGCGGACGTCGGGATCGTCATCGCGCAGAGCCCGTCGCCGTCGGCCCAGGCCGAGCCGGGGAGCACGGTCACCATCACCGTCGGCCGCGCCCCCGGTGGCGGTGGCGGCGGCGCGACGACGCCGCCCGGGGGCGGCAACGGCGGCGGCTGACCCGCCGGCCAGGACGCAGCGAGGGCCCCACCCGGTCGGGTGGGGCCCTCGCTGCGTCTCCGGGTCAGGCGCTGACGGTCGACAGCCGGCGGGCGCCGGCGGCGGCCGCCTCGACGAGGGCGGGATCGGGCGCCTGGCCGCAGGCCGCGAGCCACGTGGCGAGCATCTGGTGCCCGCCCTCGGTGAGCACCGACTCCGGGTGGAACTGGACGCCCTCGATCGGCAGCTCGCGGTGGCGCAGGGCCATGACGATGCCCGACGGGGTGTGCCCGGTGACCTCGAGCTCGTCGGGCACGGTGGCGCGGTCGACGGCCAGCGAGTGGTAGCGCGTGGCGGTGAAGGGCGAGGGGAGCCCGGAGAGGACGCCGACGCCGTCGTGCAGCACCTCGCTGGTCTTGCCGTGCAGCAGCTCCGGCGCGCGCACGACCTCGGCACCGAAGGCCTCGGCGACGGCCTGGTGCCCCAGGCAGACGCCCAGCACCGGCGTGCCGGCCTGCGCGGCGGCCCGCACCATCGGCACCGTCACGCCCGCGTCGGCGGGGGTGCCCGGGCCCGGGGACAGCAGGACCCCGGCGACGTCGAGGCCGGCCAGCTCGTCGACGGTCACCGCGTCGTTGCGCCGCACGATGCAGCGCACCCCGAGCTGCCCCAGGTACTGGACGAGGTTGTAGACGAAGCTGTCGAAGTTGTCGACGACGAGGACCGGCCTGCTCACGGCTCCTGTGTACCAGCGGGCGGCGGCGCCCGGGACCTCAGCGGACCGGGGTGGCGTGCGCCATGACCGGGGTGCCGCTGTGGGCGGGGAGCTCGATCGTGTCCGATCCGCGCACGGAGAAGGTGAGCCCGAACGCGGCCACCGCGTCCTGGAACACGCCGACCTGGGGTGAGGCCGCCAGCTGGTCGACGAACGCCTGCTGGTCCCCGATCGCGGTGATCACGAACGGCGGCGAGTACGTCCGCCCCTCGAGCAGCAGCACGTTGCCCACGCAGCGGACGGCGCTCGTGGCGATGAGCCGCTGGTCCATGATCGCCACGCCGTCGGCCCCGCCCGCCCACAGCGCGTTGACCACGGCCTGCACGTCGGACTGGTGGATGACGACGTCGTCCGGGCGGGCGCCGTTGGGCAGCGAGCCGTCCGGCCGGCGCGGGGCGTCGTCGAGCACGATCCGCACACCGGCCCCGGTGAGCGCCACCATGCCGGCCGACAGCATCTGCCCCTGCGCGTCCCCCTGCGCGTCGGCCACCGCCGTCTCGCGGGTGGCCACCTGGTCGATCAGCCGGTCCACCCGGGCCTGCAACTGCTCGGCCTCGGCGGACTGCTCGGCCAGCGCCGCGCGGCGCTGGGCGATCAGCCCGGAGAGCTCGATGATCTCCCCGCCGCGCAGGTCGGTCCCCCGCGCGGTCTGCCCGGAGGTGGCGAACAGCAGGCCGGCGGCCAGCGCCACCACCGGCACCAGCGCCACCCAGGCCGTGCGCCGGCCCGGACGCCACGACCGGACCGGCCGGCGGCCGCCGGGCGCGCCACGGACGGCGGAGAGGCGGTCGCGGAGCACGGGCACCTCCTGGCGCGGCGGGCGGGGCGGGCTCCCCGCGGGGGGCGGGTCACCGGCGTCGGTGGCCCATCATCCGCCCCCCGGAGCTTAGGCTGGGGACAGATCCGGCCGGTGGACGCCGGCCGGTGCCCGGAGGGAGCAGCAGCGGTGCCGAAGTCCAAGGTGCGCAAGAAGTCGGTCTACACACCACCCCCGTCGGTCTTGCAGCCCGGCTCCGCCTCCCGCGCCGCCGCGCCCAGCCCGCGCTGGTACGCCCCGCTCATGGTGGGGCTGATGCTCATCGGCCTGCTGTGGATCGTCGTCTACTACGTGGCCGGCGAGGACATCCCGTTCATGGTCGACCTGGGCGCCTGGAACTTCGCGATCGGCTTCGGCGCGATGGTGGCCGGCCTGATCATGTCGATGCGCTGGCGCTGAAGAAGGACCCCGTCCGCCTCACCCCTCGCTCGCTCGGGGTGAGCCTCTGGACGGGGCCGCGGCCGAGGCCCTCGTCCCCACCGGGGACGGGGGCCTCGCTGCTTCTGCACGCCCCGCGGGTCCGGGGACGTGTGCACAGCGGCCCGGGTTGTCCACAGGTCGACTCGGCGCTGGATACCCAGGGTTGTCCACCGCATGTGGAGTACGCATGTTCGACTGCGCGCCGCTGACCTGCGATTTCCACCGCGATGGGACGGATGTGACGAGGAGGACGCAGGCGTAACTACACCCCTGTGCTTCTGTCCCCAGCTGTGTACCCAGCTGTGGAGAAGTCGACATGGCGAGCCCGGCGGGCCGCTGACCTGCGGCGGAGCACTACCCCGGGCGCCCGCCGGGCACACCCGGACGGCCCGTCGTGACCCAGGTGCGGGAGGCTGGGGACGTGGAGTGGTCGGCACGCCCGGGGACCGTCGCCGCGCTGGCGGGATCGGGGATCGTCCTGGGCGCGTCCGCCGTGCTGCTCGACCCGGTCGGACAGGTGCTCGTCGGCGCGGCCGCGCTGCTCCTGCTCGTGCTGGCCGGCCGCGCCGCGCTGCTGCGCCCCCGGGTCTCCACCTCGCCCGCCGGCGTCGTCGTCCGCGGGCTGGGCGGACGCCGGGAGCTGCCGTGGGCGGCGCTGCGCGTGCGGGTCCGGGACACCCGCCGCTGGGGGCTGCGGTCGCGGCTGCTCGAGCTGGACACGGCGCGCGGGCCGGACGAGGCCGGTGACCTGGTCCTGCTGAGCCGCTGGGAGCTCGGCGCGGACCCCGGGGACGTCGCGCGGGCGCTGGAGGCCGGTCGCCCGGCCTGAGCGCAGCCCTACAGGACGGTGAGCGGTGCCGTCGCCGTCAGGGCGGTGACGGCCAGGACGGCGGTCAGCAGCAGCAGGCCCAGGACCTGCAGCTCGGTCCGCCGGCGGGCGAGGACGACGACGCCGGCGGCCAGGAGCCCGGCGACGAGCCCGCCGAGGTGGCCCAGCAGCGAGATGCCCGGGACGAGCACGCTGATGGCCAGGTTGAGGACCAGCAGGGTGACGATGCCGCGGACGTCGCCCCGCTGGGTCACCGCCAGCACCGCGAACGCGCCCATGAGACCCCAGATCGCGCCCGACGCGCCGGCGACGGGGACGAGCGGATCGCCGAAGAGCAGGACCGCGACCGATCCGCCGAGCGCGGCCAGCAGGTACACCGCGAGGTAGCGCCAGCGGCCGAACGCGCGCTCGAGCTCCGAGCCGAACAGCAGCAGGGCGAGCATGTTGAGCGCCAGGTGCGTGATGCCGATGTGCAGGAACGCCGAGGTGATCAGCCGCCAGTCCTCGCCGCCCAGCTGCACCAGGACCGGCGCCAGCTGCAGGTCGGCGAAGAGGTCGGAGCGGTAGTTGTCGAACGGGTCGATCCGGTCGAGCCCGGCCGAGATCGCCGTGGCGACGAAGACCGCGACGTTGAGCGCGATCAGCGAGAGGGTGACGGCGCCCCAGCGCCGCCCCGCGGTGCGGGTGGCCGGCGCCCGGCGGGGAGCGCGCACCGAGGCCTGCCCGGCACGGAGGCACTCGGGGCACTGGAAGCCCACCGAGGCCGACGTCATGCACTCCGGGCAGATGGGCCGGCCGCACCGGACGCAGGAGACGCCGGTGGCCCGGTCGGGGTGCCGGTAGCAGGTGGCCGCCGGAGGCACGGGCGGGGGCTCCTCGCCCCGGCCCGCGCCTCCGGGCACGGGTGGCTGGGTCAGCTGCGCTGCACCTCGACCGACTCGATGACGACGTCCTCGACGGGGCGGTCCTGCCGGCCGGTCGCCACGGTGGCGATCCGGTCGACGACGTCGCGGCCGGCCTGGTCGGCCACCTCGCCGAAGATCGTGTGCTTGCGGTTCAGGTGCGGGGTCGGGCCCACCGTGATGAAGAACTGGGAGCCGTTCGTGCCGGGGCCGGCGTTGGCCATGGCCAGCAGGTAGGGCTTGCTGAAGGTGAGCTCCGGGTGGAACTCGTCACCGAACTGGTAGCCCGGGCCGCCGAAGCCCTGCCCCAGCGGGTCGCCGCCCTGGATCATGAAGCCGGAGATCACGCGGTGGAAGATCGTGCCGTCGTAGAGCCGGTCGGTCGTCTTCTCGCGGGTCGCCGGGTGGGTCCACTCGCGCCGGCCCTCGGCGAGGTCGGCGAAGTTGGCCACGGTCTTGGGCGCGTGGTCGGGGAACAGGTCGACGGTGATGTCACCGTGGTTGGTGTGCAGCACGGCACGCCGGGCGGGAGAGGTCGCTTCGGTCACGACTCCACTCTCCCACCGCTCCGCCCGCCGGGGGGTACCCGGGCGGGCGCCGGGGGACGCCCGGGAGGAGCAGCCGTCGTATGTTGCCGGGCATGCGGGCCGCCGTCGCAGCAGAGGTCGCGGGACCGGTCGAGGGCGAGCGCGCGCCGTACGGCGCGCCACCGGACGAGGTCCTCGCGGCGCGCGGCTACGTCTCCGAGGAGTTCCTCCTCGGCGGCGAAGCCGCCGCCTACCGCCACCCCGAGGAGGTGCCGCCGAGCGCCGACGGCGTCTGGGCGGCCGAGGCCGTCGCCGCCGCCCCGTACCGGACGCGGCTGCTCGTCGTCCGCCCGCGGGACGCCGCGGCGTTCAGCGGCACGGTGTTCCTGGAGTGGCAGAACGTCTCGGCCGGGGTGGAGCAGCCCGCGCCGACCGGGGGCGAGGTCTACCGCGGCCACGCCTGGGTCGGTGTCAGCGCCCAGGTGGCCGGGCTCTACGGCACGCCCCGGCGGCGCAGCCGGGCGTCACGCCGGGCCCCGCTGCTGGACGCCGACCCGGAGCGCTACGGCGTCCTGTTCCACCCCGGCGAGCCCGCGTGCTTCGACATCTTCTCCGCGGCGGCGCTCGCCGTGGGGCCGGCTCGCTCGACCGCCGTCGACCCGCTGGGTGGGCTCCCGGTGGGCCGGGTCGTCGCCACGGGGGGCTCGCAGTCGGCGATGCGGCTGTGCGCCTACGCCGACGCCGTCCACCCGTCGCACCGGGTCGTCGACGCCTTCCTGCTGTCGGTCTGGGAGGGCCGGGCACCGCAGCTGGACGCCGACGCCGACCCGCTCTACCGGCGCACCACGGTGCGCGAGGACCTCGGCGTGCCGCTGCTGGTCGTCAACAGCGAGTTCGAGGTGACCGCGACCGCGCCGCTGGCGCTGCACGACACCCCGCTGCGCCGGATCTGGGAGGTCACCGGCACGCCGCACGCCATCGGGCGGCCGCTCCCTCCGGCGCCGGCCGGTGAGTGGGGAGCCAACCCGGTCAGCTGGCGGCCGGTGCACGAGGCCGCGATGCGGGCGGTGCACACCTGGCTCGCCCACGGCGTCGCGCCGCTCGCGCAGCCACGGGTGACCCTCGCCGGCCGGCCGGTCCCGCGGATCGTGCGCGGCGAGGACGGCAACGCCTGGGGCGGGATCCGGGTGCCGGAGATCGCGGTGCCCGTGGCCGAGCACCGCGGCCGCAAGGGCGGCACCGGGCACCCGCCGGTCCACGGCGGGCGGCGGGCCTTCCCCGAGGCGCTCCTCAGGAGGCTGTACCGCTCACGCGACGACTACGCGCAGCAGTGGCTGGACGCCGTGGAGGACCTGCTCTCGGCCGGCGTCGTCCTGCCCGAGGACGCCCCGGCGATGCGGGAGCGGGCAGCGGTGGTGGCGGCGGGCCTGCCCCTGCCCTGACGACGGCGGGCGCAGCGCTCCGGCGAGCCGCCCGTCTCACATCCGCAGCACCTCGACCACGTCCAGGTCCCGGAACACGGCCTCGCCCTCGGTGATCTCCTGCATCCGCTTGGCGAAGTCGCCGGTCGCCGGGTGCTCGGAGTTGCGCATCGCCGACGCGTGGTCGGGGAACGCGACCACCTCGACGTAGCTCCCGGGACGGTTCCGGTCGGCGCCGACGATCCCCCAGCGGGCGGTCGCCTCCCGGCCGATGGCGGCCCGCCACTGCTCGGCCAGCTCCCGGACCCGGTCGACGTCCGGCGTCCGGAACTCGATGAGCTGCACGAAGGAGCCGGTCTCGGCGTGCAGCTCCGTCTCCTCGCGCAGGGCGCCGCGCAGCGCGTCGCGCAGGTCCGCGCCGTCCGCGTGGCCGTGCGCCGCCACGGCGTGCGCGGCGGCGAGCTCGAGGACCTCGTCCTCCTCGCCGGAGATGAGGACGGTGCAGTTCTTCTCGCTGGGCATCGTCCGGCAGTCCATGGTCTTCCTCGCCATGACCCCTCCTCGGGCCGTGCCCCGCCCGCCCGCGGGTGGGCGGGCCGGGGGCAGCGCCGAGCGTGGACCGGGTACGGCGCGGTCTCCAGTGGCGGAGGTCCCCGGCGAGGTCGCGCGTCAGTCGCCGAGCAGGCCGGTCTGGGTGAGTCTCTCGGCGATGTCGGTGAGCTTGCGGTTGGTGTCCTGGCTGGTCTTGGCCAGCAGGGCGAACGCCATCGGTGCGGTGATCTTGTACCGCTCCATGAGGATGCCCTTGGCCTGGGCGATCGAGTCCCGGCTGGCCAGTGCCGTGGCGACGTGGGTGAGGTCCTGGGCGTCGGCGACCGCGATCGCTGGGTGGCTGGCGAACAGCAACCCGACGCGCTCGGACTCATCGGTGAAGGCCCTCGGTCGGCGGGCCAGCACGTTCAGCGCTCCCACGTCGTTGTCGTCCACGAACAGCTGGATGGAGAGCATGCTGGCGACGCCGAGTTCCTCGGTGGCCCGGGCGGCCAGTAGCGGCCAGCGCGGGTCGGTGGCCAGGTCGCTCACCCGCACGGTCTGCTGCTGGTACATGGCGTCGAGGCAGGGGCCCTGCTGCAGCTCCTGCTGCAGTTGGTCGAAACGGCGCGCCCGGTCACTGGTGAACGCCTCGGACAGCACCCGCCGCCGGTTCTGCACCAGGCTGACGGTGGCGTCCTCGGCGCCCGGGATGGTGCCCGGCACGGCGGAGACGATGATGTTCATGACCGACCGGGGGTCGGTCTGCCGCTGCAGCTGCCGCGCCAGGTCGGCCAGCGCCTGCGCGAGATCGTCCCGCACGGCCTCGCCGGTGGCCTGCGTGGACGGGCGCCCACGGTTGTTGGCCCGTCCGGCGTTTCCGGCCCGCCCGTGGCGCTCTGCTCCAGGGCCGTCGGAGGCCTCCGGGATCTTCTCGGCCACCCTACGAGCCTGGCACCCACGCGAGGAGATGGAAACCGAAACGGGCCGGTCGGAACCGCAGGCGCACGCCTGGAGCGCCCGACCCGACCTCCCGCCGCGACTCGCCGGAGCGACCCGGGACGACGGAACCGCAGGTCGGCCGGGGGAGAGGGTGGAGACGAGGGGAATCGAACCCCTAACCCCCGCCTTGCAAAGGCGGTGCTCTGCCAATTGAGCTACGTCCCCGGACGGCCCGGTGGTCTGCGCCACCGGACCGGTTCAGCGGGTGGTGGGTGTGCTGACCGCCTTGGGGCCGGACGTGGCCTCCGCCCACAGGTCGGCCTCGGCCCGGCCGGCGGAGCGCCGGCGGACGGCGGCGACCGCGGCGGCGGCGGCCGCGATCAGGGCGACTCTCTTGATCACGCGGCTCCTCCTCGTGGGACGCCGCGGCCCCTGTCCGGCAGGGGCCGCGGGGACCGGTGGACGCCGGCGGACCGGCACACGGGTGGGCCTGGGAGGACTTGAACCTCCGGCCTCATCCTTATCAGGGATGCGCTCTAACCGCCTGAGCTACAGGCCCGTGGACCTCGGACAGCGTACCTGCCGCCGCGAGGCCGTTCGCGAGGGGGTCGCTGCTAGTCCCGCTCGGCGAGGGTGACCTCGAGGCCGCCGACCAGGTCGGAGCAGAGGTTGTAGATGAAGGCCGCGACGGTGCACAGGGCGGTCATCAGGACGATGTTGATCGCCCCGATGACGGCCGCCCCGCCGAAGACGACGCCCGGGGTGATGGCCTCGCTGGCGCCCCCGTCCTCACCAGAGCTGCCCAGCTGGCCGAAGAGGTCGTTGAGGGTGTCGAAGACGCCCAGCCCGGACAGGACGCCGTAGAGGATCCCGACGGCCACCATCCAGATGAAGAACAGCGCGATGGACAGGACCAGCGAGATCTTCAGCGCCGACCAGGTGTCGATGTGCCGCAGCTGGAGGCGGGCGCGCCGGGGCCCGCGCGCCTTGGCCTTCCCGGCCGCGGGCCGGGCGGTCCCGTTCCGGCCGGCCGCCGCCGCGCCGGACCCCGTGGCGGGCGCGACCGGGGCGGTGCCGGTGGCCGGTGCCGGGCCGGTGCCGGTCGCCGGGCCACCTGCCGCAGAGGCGCCCGCAGGCCCCGGGGCACCCGCCGCCGGGGCGGTGGCCGCCGGGGCGTCGGCGGCCTCGCCGGGCCGGGTGCCGGCGCGCACCGCACCCTGCGTCCGGTCGCTCATGCTGCTCTCCCGCTCCCCAGCGGCCGCTGCCGCTGCTCCGCGCCCCGGGCGCCCTGTCGGCACCCGGGGGTGCCGGGCACGCCGGTCAGGTGGTGATCACCGGGCCGGCTGCGCCCGGGTCCCGCCCACGAGGGGGTACCCGGGGCCGCCGGCCCCGACTCCCACACTAGGCCGAGGCTTCGTCGTTGTCCGTCGTACGCGCGATAGCCACGATCGAGACGTCCTCCGGCAAGTTCATGAGCTTGACACCCATCGTGGCCCGGTCCTTGTTGTGCCGGACCCCGTTGACCGGCGTCCGGATGACGCCCCCGCCGGAGGTGATGGCGTACAGCTCGTCGCCCAGCTGGACGGCGAGCGCCCCGACCAGGTTGCCCTTGCGGGCCTTCGGGTCGGCCGTGAGCACGCCCTTCCCGCCCCGGCCCTGGTTCGGGTAGTTCTCGATGCCGGTGCGCTTGGCGAACCCGCGCTCGGTCGCGACGAGGACGTCGACGCCCTCCTGCACCACCATCATCGACAGCAGGCGGTCGTCGGGCGCGAGCGAGATGCCGCGGACACCCTCGGTGGCCCGGCCCATCGGCCGCAGCGTGGCGTCGTCGGCCTTGAACCGGATCGACATCGCCTTGCGGGTGACCAGCAGCAGGTCCTGGTCCGGGTCGATGAGCGCGGCACCGACCAGCTCGTCGCCGTCGCGGAGGTTGATCGCGATCACGCCACCGCTGCGGGGGGAGTCGAAGTCGGTCAGCCGGGTCTTCTTGACCTGGCCCTTCGCCGTGGCCAGGACCAGGTACGGGGCGACCCCGTAGTCCTTGATCTGCATGACCTGGGCGATCTTCTCGTCCCCCTGGAAGGCCAGGATGTTGGCCACGTGCGCGCCTCGTGCGGTGCGGTTGGCCTCGGGCAGCTCGTAGGCCTTGGCCCGGTAGACGCGGCCCTTGTTGGTGAAGAAGAGGATCCAGTCGTGGGTGGAGCCCACGAAGAAGTGGTCGACGATGTCGTCCTGCTTCAGCTGCGCGCCCATCACGCCCTTGCCACCGCGGCGCTGGGACCGGTAGAGGTCGCTCTTGGTCCGCTTGGCGTAGCCGGTGCGCGTGATGGTGACGACGACCTCCTCCTGCGCGATGAGGTCCTCCATGGAGACGTCGCCCTCGTTCGCCACGAACTGGGTGCGCCGGTCGTCGCCGTACTTCTCGACGATCTCGGCGAGCTCGTCGCGGACGATCTGCCGCTGCCGCTCGGGGGAGTCGAGGATGGCCTGCAGTTCGGCGATGCGCGCCTCGATCTCGGCGAGCTCGTCCATGATCCGCTGGCGCTCCAGGGCGGCCAGCCGGCGCAGCTGCAGATCCAGGATCGCGACCGCCTGGATCTCGTCGACCTCGAGCAGCTCCATCAGGCCGGTGCGCGCGGCGTCGGCCGAGGGGCTGTTGCGGATGAGGGCGATGACCGCGTCGAGCTGGTCGAGGGCCTTGGCGTAGCCGCGCAGGATGTGCGCGCGCTCCTCGGCCTTGCGCAGGCGGTACCGGGTGCGCCGCTGGATGACCTCGATCTGGTGGTGCACCCACAGGCGCACCAGCTCGTCGAGCCGCAGGGTGCGCGGCACGCCGTCGACGATCGAGAGCATGTTGCAGCCGAACGAGGTCTGCAGCTGGGTGTGCTTGTAGAGGTTGTTCAGCACGACCTTGGCGACGGCGTCGCGGCGCAGCGTGATGACCAGGCGCCGGCCCACGCGGTCGGAGGACTCGTCGGCGATCTCGCTGATGCCCTGGAGGCGGCCCTCCTTGACCGACTCGGCGATCGACTCGGCCAGGTTGTCCGGGTTCACCTGGTAGGGCAGCTCGGTGACGACGAGCTGGACGCGCCCGCGGGAGTCCTCCTCGACCGTGACGACGGCACGCATGCGCACCGAGCCGCGGCCGGTCCGGTAGGCGTCCTCGATGCCCTCGCGGCCGACGATCAGGCCGTGGGTCGGGAAGTCCGGGCCGAGCACCCGCTCCATGCACGCGGTGAGCGCCTCCTCGGGCTCCGCGTCGGGGTGGTCCAGCACCCAGTAGACGGCCTCGGCGACCTCGCGCAGGTTGTGCGGCGGCATGTTCGTGGCCATGCCGACGGCGATCCCCGCCGAGCCGTTCACCAGCAGGTTCGGGATGCGCGCCGGCAGGACCAGCGGCTCCTGGGTGCGGCCGTCGTAGTTGGCCTGGAAGTCGACGGTCTCCTCGTCGATGCCCGAGAGCATCTCCATGGCCAGCGGGGTGAGCCGGCACTCCGTGTTGTGGCTGACGAAGCCGTTCGTGAGGAACGCGTGGTCGTCCGTCTCGACCTTGAGGGAGTAGACCGGCGCCGATCCGGCGTCCTCGACGGAGGCGACCTCCGCGTAGTGGAAGCGCCCGTCGACCAGGGGGGCGACGACCTCGAGCGCCTCGGCGTTCGTGATCCGGGCCTCGATGAGGTGCCGGTCGCGCTCCCAGCGCTCGATCCGGTCGACGTTGTGCCGCTGCAGCCAGTCCCGCTCGGTCCACCGGGTGGCCCCGGTGGAACGGAGGAAGTCGGCGACGAAGGGGACGTGGTCGGCCGACATCGCGGTGCTGGTGACCGGCACCTGACCGAGCTCTGCCTCCAGCTTCGCCTGCTTGCGGCCCCAGAAGCCGACGTTCGCGGCGAAGAGCCGGGCGTCGCGGCGGTTGCTCACGACGACCTCGATCTCGCCGTTGGCGTACCGGCACAGCGAGCTCACGACGCCGAACTCGAGCAGCAGCTGCTGCACCTCGCGGGCGAGGCGGTCGCTGCGGGTCGAGTAGCTGATCTGGATCGTGTTCCTCGGCAGCAGGGACGACGATCCGTCCCCCTCGAACAGCGCCTGCAGGAACAACCGCCGCGTGCCCGGCGTGGAACGCCAGATGACGTCCGGCACACGCTTGTCGGCGCTGCGCTCCCCGACCATGTCGGCCAGCTCGGTGCCCCGCAGGCTGGTGAGGTCCTGGACGTCGAGCTCGTGCAGCACGTTGCCCGACGCGATGATGCGGGAGCCGACGTACCGGCGCCCCCCGACGCACCGGTCGTAGGCGGAGACCACCGCGGCGAAGAAGTCGCCGTCGAGGTTGTTGAACCCGGCTCGTCCCTCGGACACGAAGCCCTCGCTGACCAGGGCTCCGGCGAGCAGCGCGAAGTCGGCCTCGGAGGCGGTCGGGACCCCGACCTCCTCGCGCGGGAGGCGCTGCAGGACCACGCGGTCGCCGGGCACGATCTCGTCCAGCAGCTTCCACAGCAGCGTCGGCACGCCGAGCACGCTGACCAGGCAGAGCAGCGGGTGGTTGCCGGTCCCGGTGACCTCGAAGCCACCGGTGGTGGTGAGCTTCTTGACCGGGTGGGTGCCCGAGTGGAACACCGTGCTGGCCAGGACCGGGTCGCCGTTGCGGTCCAGCACCTTCACGCCCAGCTCGCGCTCGCTGTCGGGCTCCATCCCCTCGGCCAGCTCGGCGAGCGTGACCGTCGAGTCGACCGTCCGGACCAGCGCGTCGCCCGTCAGGCAGTAACGCATCGCGGCCGGCGGGTCGTTGCCCGGGGAGCCGAAGTTGCCCTGCCCGTCGATGAGCGGGTAGCGCATCGACCAGGGCTGGGCCAGCCGCACGAGGGCGTCGTAGATCGCCGAGTCACCGTGCGGGTGGTAGTTCCCCATCACCTCGGCGACCGGGCGGGCGCACTTCACGTACCCGCGGTCGGGCCGGAAGCCCTGGTCGTACATCGCGAACAGCACCCGCCGGTGCACCGGCTTGAGGCCGTCGCGGACCTCGGGCAGCGCGCGCCCGACGATCACGCTCATCGCGTAGTCGATGTAGCTGCGCTGCATCTCCTGCTGGAGGTCGACCGCCTCGACGCGGTCGCGGAAGGGTGTCTCCGTCACGATTCAAGTTCTCCACGTGGTCGGTGGGCGGAGTGCCGCGGAGGAGGTTTCCTCGCCGCTCGCACTCCGGTCAGCCAGGGGTCCGTCGACTAGATGTCGAGGAAGCGGACGTCCTTGGCGTTGCGGGTGATGAAGCTGCGCCGGGCCTCGACGTCCTCGCCCATGAGGATGCTGAACAGCTCGTCGGCGGCCGCGGCGTCCTCGAGCGTGACCTGTCGCAGGATGCGGGTCTCGGGGTTCATGGTGGTCTCCCACAGCTCGCTGGCGTTCATCTCGCCCAGTCCCTTGAACCGCTGGATCGACTCGTCCTTGATCTTGCGGCCGGCCTCGGCCCCGGCCTTGACGAGCGCGTCGCGCTCCTTGTCGCTGTAGGCGTACTCGTCACCGACCTTGCCGCCCCACTTGATCTTGTACAGCGGCGGCTTGGCGAGGTACACGTACTGGCCCTCGACCAGCGGCCGCATGAAGCGGAACAGCAGCGTCAGCAGCAGCGTGCTGATGTGCTGGCCGTCGACGTCGGCGTCGGCCATCAGCACGATCTTGTGGTACCGGAGCTTCGAGATGTCGAACTCGTCGTGGATGCCGGTGCCGAAGGCCGTGATCATCGACTGGACCTCGGTGTTCTTGAGCACCCGGTCGATGCGCGCCTTCTCGACGTTGATGATCTTGCCGCGGATCGGCAGGATCGCCTGGTACATCGAGTCGCGGCCGGACTTCGCCGAGCCGCCGGCCGAGTCGCCCTCGACGATGTAGACCTCGGAGTTGCGGGGGTCGGTCGAGCGGCAGTCGGCGAGCTTGCCGGGCAGGCCGCTGACCGACAGCAGGCTCTTGCGGGCCAGCTTGCGGGCGTCCTGGGCCGCGCGGCGCGCACGGGCCGCCGACGAGGCCTTCTGGATGATCGTCTTGGCCTCGGTCGGGTTGGCCTCGAACCAGTGGCCGATCTGGTCGTTGCAGACCCGCTGCACGAAGCCCTTGACCTCGGTGTTGCCCAGCTTGGTCTTCGTCTGGCCCTCGAACTGCGGGTCACCCAGCTTCACCGAGACGATGGCCGCCAGGCCCTCGCGGATGTCGTCGCCGGTGAGCTTCTCGTCCTTCTCCTTGAGCAGCTTCTTCTCGACGGCGTACCGGTTGACGATCGAGGTCAGCGCCGCGCGGAAGCCCTCCTCGTGGGTGCCGCCCTCGTGGGTGTTGATGATGTTCGCGAAGGTGTGCACCGACTCCGAGTAGGCGTCGGACCACTGCATCGCCACCTCGAGCGACATCGCGGTGTCGTTCTTGCCGGTGCCCTCGGCGGAGAAGCTGATGACCGACTTGTGGATCGGCGTCCTGCGGCGGTTGATGTGCGCGACGTAGTCGACCAGGCCGGCGTCGTACCGGTAGGTGATCTCCGTCGGCTCGAACGCCTCCGCCTCGTGACCGGCCTCCGGAGCGGCCTCGGCGAGGGTCACCTCGTCGGACAGGCCCGTCTCGGCCTTGCTGTGCCCCGGGCGCTCGTCGCGCAGGACGATGGTCAGCCCCTTGTTGAGGAACGCCATCTCCTGCAGCCGGCGGTTGATCGTGTCGAACGAGTAGTCCGTGGTCTCGAAGATGTCGCCGTCGGCCCAGAAGGTGATCGCGGTGCCGCGCTTCGTGGTGGGACCGACCTGCTCGAGCGGACCCGGCTTGGCGTAGGCGTAGTTCTGCCGCCACTCGATGCCGTTGTGCGCCCAGACCGTGACGGCCAGGCGGGTGGACAGCGCGTTGACCACGGTGACGCCGACGCCGTGCAGACCGCCGGAGACCCCGTAGCTCTTGCCGTCGAACTTCCCGCCCGCGTGCAGGACGGTCATGATCACCTCGACGGTGGGCCGCTTCTCCACCGGGTGCATGTCCACCGGGATGCCGCGGCCGTTGTCCTCGACGCGGACGCCGCCGTCGGCCAGCAGGGTCACCCGCACCGTGTCGCAGTAGCCGGCCAGCGCCTCGTCGACGGCGTTGTCGACCACCTCCCACACCATGTGGTGCAGACCGCGCTCGCCGGTGGACCCGATGTACATGCCGGGCCGCTTGCGCACGGCCTCCAGGCCCTCGAGGACCGTGATGGAGGAGCCGGAGTAGCCGTTGTCGGTCGTGCTGTCCGTCTTCGGTCGAGCGACCACGTGGGACCCTTCTGTCGCGCAACCGGGGGCTCGGCCGGGCCACTGCCCTGGAGGCCTCGAGGGGCGCAGGGAGGCGCTGAGCCGGTTGCTGGCGGTGTTCGCCCTCCAGAGTACCGGGTGGTCCGACAGGAACGCCGTCGTCCACGCCCTCAGCGCGTTCCTGCGCCACTCCCGGCACCTCCGCCACCACGGGGACAGCCCCGGGGGGCGACACGCCGTCCTCGGGCCGCTGGCGCCCTCCGGGTCGGCCCTACCCCCGCGTCGCGGCCGGCGGCTCCTCGCCCAGGTGCTCCGGGTCGAGGTGGGCGGGGGCGGCGCCGGTGCGCCGGTTGACCGCGACCGTCACCAGCCACAGCACGACGCCGATGGCCAGCAGGACCCCGGCGATGCGGTACTGCTCGGCCGCGCGGCCCGACCAGGGCGTGGCGAGGAACCCGCAGGCCAGCGCCCCGACCACCGGGAGCACCGTGGGGGTGCGGAAGTGGTCGGCGTCGACCGGGTCGCGGCGCAGCACGAGGACGGCGACGTTGACCACGGTGAACACGACCAGCAGCAGCAGCGCCGTCGTCCCGCCCAGCGCCGGGACCTCGCCGACGAAGGTGACCAGGCCGAAGGCCAGCAGGCTGGTGAAGACGATCGCCGTCCAGGGGGTCCGGCGGCCCGGCAGCACCCGGCCGAGCAGCGGGGGCAGCACCCGCTCCCGGGCCAGCCCGTAGACGAGCCGGCTGGCCATGAGCATGTTGATGAGCGCGGTGTTGGCGACGGCGAACATCGTGATGACGCCGAACAGGCTCAGCGGGAAGCCGGGGGCCCCGGCCGCCACCACCCGCAGCAGCGGCGGGGTGTCGGGGTCGCTGAGCTGGTCGGCGGGCACCAGCGCGATGGCCGAGATCGACACCAGGACGTAGATCAGGCCGGTGACGACCAGACCGGTCAGCAGGACCTTGGGGAAGATCCGCCGGGGCTCCTTGCACTCCTCGGCCATGTTCACCGAGTCCTCGAAGCCGACCATGGCGAAGAAGGCCAGGCCGGTGGCGGCGATGACCCCCGCCAGGACGCCCTTGTCGCCGGTGTCGAACTCGGTGACCCGGCCGAAGTCGCCCTCGCCGCCGAACAGCGCCCAGGCGCCGATCCCGATGATGATCAGCAGGCCCGACAGCTCCACGCAGGTGAGGACGACGTTGCTCTTCACGCTCTCGCCGACGCCGCGCAGGTTCACCGCCGCCACCAGCGCCATGAAGCCCAGGCCGATGAACGTGATCCCCCAGCCGGTGACGTCGACCTCGAACACCTCGGCGGCGTTCTCGCTGAACGCCCGTGCCGCGGTGGACGCCGAGGTGATGCCCGAGCTCATCACCGCGAAGGCGACGAGGAACGTGAGGAAGTGGACGCCGAAGGCCTTGTGCGTGTACAGCGCGGCGCCGGCGGCCTGCGGGTACTTGGTGACCAGCTCCAGGTAGCTGAACGCGGTGATCAGCGCGACGACGAAGGCGATGAGGAACGGCAGCCAGACGACGCCGCCGACCTCCGCGGCCACGGTGCCGGTGAGCGCGTAGATCCCGGTGCCGAGGACGTCGCCGATGATGAACAGCAGCAGCAGGCCCGGGCCCATCACCCGTCTGAGCGGCGGCTGCCCCCCCGGTCGTCGTCTCCTCGCCGGTGCGCGTGCTCGCCATGGCCGCCTCCTGCTCGTCCCGCTACCGGCGACCGCCGTCGGCCGGGGGGGCTCCGATGGTCACGGTTCCCCGGCCGCTGCGCGACTCGAGCGATCCTGCGCGGTTCCACGTGGAACGCGGCGCTACACCAGCAGCTGGGCGGCGGCGAGCTCGCGGTACAGCGGGCTGGCCTCGAGCAGCTCCCGGTGCGTCCCGGACGCGACCACCCGGCCGGCGTCCAGGACGACGATCCGGTCGCTGTCGAGCACCGTGGACAGCCGGTGCGCCACCACCAGCAGGGCCCGGTCGGCGGCGGCCGCGGCGAGGGTGCGCCGCAGCAGCTCCTCGTTCCGCGCGTCGAGGCTGGCGGTCGGCTCGTCGAGCAGCAGCAGCGCCGGGCGGGCCAGCAGCGAGCGGGCGATCGCCAGCCGCTGCCGCTCGCCGCCGGACAGCAGGACGCCGTCGTCGCCGACGGCCACGTCCAGGCCCCGGGGTGAGCGCTGCACCACGTCGGTCAGCCCCACGTCGGCGAGGACCGCCCACAGCTGCGGCTCCTGCGCGTCCGGGGCGGCGAGCAGCAGGTTGTCGCGGACCGTGCCGGCCAGCACCGGCGCCTCCTGCTCGACGTAGCCCAGCCGCGCGCGCAGCGCCGCCCGCGGCAGGTCGCGGACGTCGGTGCCGGCCCACCGGATCACCCCGCCGGTGAGCGGGTAGAAGCCCTCGATGAGGGCGAGCACGGTCGACTTGCCCGCTCCGGACGGCCCGACCAGCGCCACCCGGGACCCGGCCGGCACGCTCAGCGACACCCGGTCGAGCACCGGCGTCCCGTCCGGGTAGGCGAACGACACCTCGTCGAGCTCCAGCAGCGGCGTCCCCGCCGGCGGGACCCGCGGGACGGCCAGCACCGGGCCGCCGCGCTCCGGCCGGGCGTCGTCCTCCGGGTCGAGGGCCAGCACCTCCTGGATCCGGGCCAGCGCACCGAGCCCGGTCTGCAGCTGGGTCCAGGCCGAGATGGCCTGCCCCAGCGGCATCACCAGCAGGAACAGGTAGAGGACGAAGGCCACCAGGTCGCCGACCTCGATCGAGCCCGAGGCGACGCGGTAGCCGCCCAGGCCCAGCACCGCCAGGAACGCGCCCTGGACGGCGACCGACCCCGCCGGCTGCACCAGCGCCTCCAGCCGGGCGACCGCCACGCCGGCGCGGTAGGCGCGGGTGGCGCTCGCATCGACCACCGCGACCTCGCGGGCGGTGGCACCGCCGGCCCGGATGGTGCGCACCGCCGACAGGGCCCGCTCGACGGCGGCGCTCATCGCGCCGACCTCCTCCTGGGCCTGCCGTGACAGGCGGCGCACCCGGCGGCTGGCGGTGAGGACGACGGCGAGGCCGACGGTCACCGAGGCGGCCGTGACCAGCAGCAGCCAGGCGTCGACCAGCGCCATGGCCACGAGCGCCCCGACCGCGACCACCGCCGAGCCGGCCACCTCGACCACGCCGGAGGTCACCGTCGCACGCAGCAGCGTCGTGTCCGCGCCGACCCGGGACATGAGGTCACCGGTGCGGCGGCGGTCGTACTCGGCCACCGGCAGCCGCAGCAGCCGGTCGGCCAGGGTCCGCCGGGTGGTGAGGACGACGCCCTCGGCCGCGCGCTGCAGCACGTAGGACTGCAGCGCGCCGAGCACCGACGCCGCCACGAGCACGAACACGACGACCAGCGCGCCGACGACGGGCAGCAGCGCCCCGCCGCTGCCGACCGCGGAGATGACCTGGTTCACCAGGGCCGGCTGGGCCAGCGAGGCCGCGGCACCCAGCAGGGACAGCGCCGCGGCCAGGGCCAGCGCCCGGCGGTGCGGCCGGAGCAGGGGCAGCAGCTGGCGCACCCCCGCCCCGGACGGCGGGGCCGGGACCGCCTCCGCGGTCAGGGCCGGTGCCTCAGCCGGCGGCGGCGAGCGCGCCGACGACGGCCGCGAGCAGCCGGGCGTGGTGCTCGATGAGCTCGGGCCGCTGCCCGTCGGGCCGGATCGCCGCGACGTAGCCGCCGGACATCCCGCCGCCGCCGGCCGGAGCGGACCAGAACTCGTCGCCGTCGTCGCTGCCGAGCAGCAGCCCGCGCACGGTCGGGTCCTCGACCAGGCGGCGCACCGCCGGGCCGTCCTCGGCGGCCAGCAGGACCCAGCGGTCCTCGAACTCCGGGTCCCCGCTGGCGACGGGCACCAGCCCGCCGGTCCGGTGCTTCCAGAACCGGGCCGGCGACAGGCGGAAGCCCGGGACCGTCGCCAGCACCGGTGCGGCGGTGATGGCGTACTCGGGCACGACCCGCCGCTTGTCGGGGAAGACGACGTCGAAGGCGACCAGCTCCAGCGCGCCGTAGCGCCCGCGCATCACGCCGGCCGGGCGGTGGTCGCGGGTGAGCCGCGTCGGCGCGGTGGCCAGCAGCACCGCCAGCCCGGCGTCGGCCGGACCGGTGCCGTCGGACACCTCCCAGCCCTGCTGCACCGCCCAGCCCTGGGCGCCCACCGTGTCGCCCTGGTAGGCGAAGACGCGCTCGAACTCCGTGGGCTGCCGCGGCCGGCGGGGTCCGAACAGGCCTCCTCCGCGGCCGGGCGCCTCCTGCGGCGGCGCCTGCGGACCGGGCTGGTCCTGCTGCCACGGCTCGTAGCCGCCGTCCCGGGGGGGCTCGTGACCGCTCCCGCGCTGCGGTTCGACGCGGCCCTGACCGGGACGTGCCGGTTCGGCCGCCGGCAGGTCCCAGCCCGGCGGCTGCCAGCCGGGGTCACCGGCCGCACGTTCCGGCTCCTGCGGCCGGTCGGCCGGGCGGGTCTCCTCGGGGGTGTCCCGGGAGGCGTCGTCCCGGGGTGTGCCCTCGCCCAGGTGTGCCGGCTCGCGCCAGCCGCTGCCGTCGCGGTCGTCGAAGCCGTCGCCGTCCCGGTCGCGGGGGCCGGTCATCGCCGGCCCCCCGCCGTCCGGCCGGTGGTCTCGCCCGTCATCTCGCCGTCCTCCCGGAGCCGCTCGCGTCGCGGCTCCTATCCGTACGTGTCCCGCGGGCCCCGCCCGCGGACCGACCGCGGGCCCTTCTTCCAGCTGGGGGCCGTCGGTCCGACAACGCGCAACCGGGTGACGACGTCCCCGCCGACCCCCGCCCGCAGCTTCCCCAGGATCGTCGGCGCCAGCAGCCGCAGCTGGGTCGCCCACGCGGTCGACTCCGCGACGACGAGCAGCTCGCCCTCGCTCAGCGACTGCGGCCGGCAGTGCGCGGCGATGTCGGGCCCGACCAGCGCGTCCCACCGGCCGAAGACCGTCCCCACCCGGGTGTGCGCCGTCCAGTCCTGGTCGCTGACCAGCGAGTCGACCAGCCGGCCCAGCGGCTGGGGGTCGTCGGCGCTGGGCCCCGCCGGGGTCCACCGCCGCCGCGGGCCGGCGATCCGCCGGCGGGTCGGCTGCGGGCGGGCGGCTGCCGCGGCGCGCGCGGCCTCCAGCGCCGCCCGGGCCACGTCGCTGGGCCGGCCGGGCCGCTCCTCGGTCACGGGACCCCCTCCTCCTCGACCACGAACGCGGCGCCGCCGGCGACCTGCACCCGCGTGCCGCGCAGCTCGGCCGGGACGTCGTCGAGCACGGCCGCGGTGATCAGCGTCTGCTCCGCCGTGCGGGCGACGGCGGCCAGCGCGGCCCGCCGGTCGGTGTCGAGGGTCGCGAAGACGTCGTCGAGCACCAGGATCGGCTCCTCGCCGTCGGCCCGGAAGAGCGCCAGGCAGGCCAGCTTGAGCGCCAGCGCCAGCGACCAGGACTCCCCGTGGCTGGCGTACCCCTTGGCCGGGACCGGTCCCAGCGCGATGACCAGGTCGTCGCGGTGCGGGCCGACCAGGGTCATGCCGCGGTCGACCTCCTCCTGCCGGCGCTCGGCCACCCGCGCGCGCAGGGCGCCGGCCAGCTCGGCGACGTCGGGCAGCGGCGTCCCGGCGGACATCGGCGTGCCGTCACCGGCCAGCGGGACCGTGCTCGTGTAGCCGAGCCCGGCGACGGGCGCCTCCGGCCCGGCCACCTGCGCGTGCGCCGCGGTGACGTGCGGGACGAGGTCGGCCACCAGCCGCAGCCGCGCGCTCAGCAGCTGGCTGCCCAGGTCGACCAGGTGCCCGTCCCAGACGTCGAGGGTCGCCAGCGCTCCACCGCGCGCGAGCCGGGCGGTCTTGAGCAGGGCGTTGCGCTGCTTGAGCACCCGCTCGTAGTCGCTGCGGACGCCGGCCAGCCGCGGGGTGCGGCTGACCAGCAGGTCGTCGAGGAAGCGGCGGCGGTCGGAGGGGTCGCCGCGCACGAGCACCAGGTCCTCCGGCGCGAAGAGGACCGTCTTGACCAGCCCGAGCAGCTCCCGCGGCCGCGGCAGCGGCGCCCGGTTGACCCGGACCCGGTTGGCCCGGCCCGGGTTGATCTCGATCTCGACCAGCAGCTCCCGGTCCTCCCGGCGCAGCGCGGCCCGCACGACCGCCTGCTGCGCGCCGTGCCGGACCAGCGGGGCATCGGAGGCGACCCGGTGGCTGCTCATCGTGGCCAGGTAGCCGACCGCCTCGACGAGGTTGGTCTTGCCCTCGCCGTTGCGGCCGACGAACACCGTGGGTCCCGGACCCAGCGCGAGGTCGACCCGGTCCCAGTTGCGGAACGACCCCAGCTGCAGGTGCCGCACGTACACCTCAGGCCGCCCGACCTCCCGCCAAAATGGCCATTTTGGCGGGAGGTGGCGCGGGAGACGGGGGGACGGTGCTCACGCGGGGCGCTCGACCTCCTGGGCCTGCACCGCCTGCACCGCGTGCCCGCCGAACTGGTTGCGCAGCGCGGCGACGGCCTTCATGGTCGGCGAGTCCTCCTGGCGCGAGGAGAAGCGCGCGAACAGCGACGCGGCGATCGTCGGCATGGGGACGGCGTTCTCGATGGCCTGCTCCACGGTCCACCGGCCCTCGCCGGAGTCCTCGGCGTACCCGCGGATCCGCTCGAGCGCCGGGTCCTCCTCCAGCGCGCGGACCAGCAGGTCGAGCAGCCAGGAGCGGATGACCGTGCCCTGGGTCCAGGACTTGATGACCCCCGGCACGTCCTCGACGAGGTCGACGGCCTCGAGCAGCTCGTACCCCTCGCCGTAGGCCTGCATGAGCGCGTACTCGATGCCGTTGTGGACCATCTTGCTGAAGTGCCCGGCGCCCACCGGCCCGGCGTGCACGAAGCCCGCGTCCCCGGGCATGGGCTGGCCGGACTCGTCCTGCGGGGACGGCGGCTTGAGGGCGTCGAAGACCGGCTGGACCTTGGCGACGTCCTCCTTGGTGCCGCCGACCATCAGGGCGTAGCCGTTGTCCAGGCCCCACACGCCGCCGGAGACGCCGGCGTCGATGTAGCCGATGCCCTTCTCGCGGCACATGACGTCGTGCACCTGGTCGTCGGTGTACTTCGAGTTGCCGCCGTCGACGATCACGTCGCCGTCCTCCAGCAGCTCGGACAGGGCCTTGACCGTCGACCGCGTCGCCTCGCCCGCCGGCACCATCACCCACACGACGCGCGGCGCCTGCAGGGCACCGACCAGATCCTCGAGGCTGGTCACGTCCCGCTTCTCCGAGTGCCGGTCGTAGCCGACGACCTCGTGCCCGGCCCGGCGGATCCGCTCCGCCATGTTGCCGCCCATCTTGCCCAGTCCCACCAACCCCAGCTGCACGGCTGCAGTCCTTCCTGTCGCGGTCGACCGTTGTCAGGCCGGGCCCGCGCGACGGTGCGCAGGTGCCCCGGGGTGCCCGGTGCCCGGGCCGGCCGCCCGGGACACCTGCCAGGCTGCCCGGACCGGCGGCCGGGCGCGCGGCGGCTCAGCCGGGCAGGCGCACCGGCATGATCAGGTAGCGGTAGTCGGCGCCCTGCTCGGCCGGGCGGGCGGCGGCCTCCTCCTCGCCGGCGGACGGCTCGGCCACCCCGGAGAGCACGGCCGGCTTCAGCGGACTGGTGAAGTCCATCCGGGCGCGCGGGGTGTGCACGGCGGCGAGGCCGTCGAGCAGGAACGACGGGTTGAAGCCGATGGTCAGGGACTCGCCCTCGAACTCGACGTCGCAGCGCTCCTCGGCCTGCCCCTCGTCGTCGGTGCCGCCGGCGCGGAGGGTGACCTGCCCGGGGGTGAACTCGCAGCGCAACGGCGTCCCCCGCTCGGCGACCAGGGCCACGCGCTTGGCGGCGTCGGTGAACAGGCCCACGGGCAGCGTCGCGTGGGCGTGCGACTCGGTCGGCATGATCGCCCGGTACTTCACGAACTCCGCGTCGAGCAGCCGGGTCGTGGTCTGCCGGTCCTTGCCCGACAGCCCCAGGATCCCCTCGCCGGCTCCGCTGGAGGACAGCGAGACGACGATCTCCGGACCGCTGGTCAGCGTCTTGGCCGCATCGGCGAGCGTGCGGGCCGGCACGAGGACGGCGGCCGAGAGCCCGGGGGCCTCCGGGCGCCAGGCGAACTCGCGCACGGCCAGCCGGTAGCGGTCGGTGGCGGCCAGCGTCACCCGGTCGTCGTCGATCTCCAGCCGGACGCCGGTGAGCATCGGCAGCGTGTCGTCGCGGCCGGCGGCGACGGCGACCTGGCCGACCGCCTCGGCGAAGACGTCGCTGTCCACGACGCCCGCGGACGAGGGCATGGCCGGCAGGGAGGGGTAGTCCTCCACCGGCAGCGTCGGCAGGCTGAATCGCGCGTTGCCGCAGGTGATGGCCAGCCGGGGACCCTCGGCGCGCACGTCGACCGGGTGCGGCGGCAGGGCCCGCGTGATCTCGGCCAGCAGCCGGCCCGGCACCAGCGTGCGCCCGCTCTCACCGGCCTGGACGTCGACCTCCGCGCGGGCCGAGACCTCGTAGTCGAAGCCGGAGACGGACAGCTGGCTGCCGTCGACCTCGAGCAGGATCCCGGCGAGCACCGGCACCGACGGCCGGGGCGGCAGGCTGCGCGCCGTCCACGCGACGGCATCGGAGAGCACCTCTCGCGCCACCCGGAACTCCATGACCTGATCCACCCCTGCTCGTCGTCCGCTGCGGTGCCACCGCGGTACCCGGCGGGGACGCCGGACCGGGGTGCGGTCCCCCATCGTGCCGTGCGCACCGGGTCGGGGGGAAACCGCCGTCGCGCGATCGGGGGTCGGCGGGAACCGTCAGTGGCCCCTGATCTCCTGCTGCGGTACGGCCCGCGAGGCCCTGCCAGCGGGCCGTCCCCACCCAGAGTGTGGTTCGAGAACTCCTCGAGAGAACTCCCTCATCCTCGTCATCACTGGTGTGGAACCTGGGGATCGAGGTCGTCCGCGCAGGTCAGCCCCCGAGTCGACATGTGGGTGCGGTGTGCGTGGCCGGCGCGCTCCCCGTGTCGACACGTGGACAACGCAGCCGTCGTCAACGTCTCCCCGCCGTCGTCCACGACCTGTCCCCTCGCTGCCCACGTCCTGTCCCCAGGTCGTCCCCGCACCGGCCGGCGGGAGGTGGACCGGAGGCGTTCGCCAGGTGACGAGCGGATGACGAAGCCGCTGGTCAACAGGCTTATCCACCCCGGTGGACAGGCGGGCCGCGACGGCGGGTCCGGTGTCCCCCGGACGGGTGAGCGCACACCGTCCCGGCCGGGATTCCCCAACCTGTGCACATCCCTGGGGACAACTGATCGACCTGTCGACCGAGCTCACCGCCCCGCGACCGCCGATGACCGCCCGCCAGGCGGCCGATGACCTCGCACCCGCGTCCCTCTCCCTGTGGAAGGAGAGAGGTCAAGGGTGACGGCGGTTCGCAGGAGCACGGGGACGGACCTTGGTCACAGGGGACGGAAGGCAGCAGGAGTGAACCGGTCGCGGGGGTCCGGAGGACCTCCCGACCGGGACACGGGCAACGGCTCAGCGGCACCCGGGGACGGCACCTGGCCGCGGTGCGGTCCGGAGGACCGCGATGTCACGACGGTGCGGTCCGGAGGACCGCGATGTCACGACGGTGCGGTCCGGAGGACCGCAGATCACTCAGGACCGGGTCCCCGCTCAGGACCGGGCGCGGCTCTTGATGCGGGCGGTCAGCTCCGTGACCTGCGTGTACGTGGCGCGCCGCTCGCTCATCAGGTTGGTGATCTTCTTGACGGCGTGCATGACCGTGGTGTGGTCCTTGCCGCCGAAGGAGGCGCCGATCCGCGGCAGCGACAGCTCGGTGAGCTCGCGGCACAGGTACATCGCGATCTGCCGCGCGTTGACCAGCGTGCGGCTGCGGTTGGAGCCCTGCAGCTCCTCCATCGTCACGGAGAAGTACTCGGCGGTCGCGGCCATGATGATGGCCGCGGTGATCTGCGGTCCCTGCTCGTCGCTGATCAGGTCCTTGAGCACGAGCTCGGCCAGGGGCAGGTCGACCTGCTGCTTGTTGAGGCTGGCGAATGCGGTGACGCGGATCAGCGCGCCCTCGAGCTCGCGGATGTTGGTCTGCACCTTGCTGGCGATGAACTCCAGCACCGGGTCGGGCACCTGCAGCCGCTCGCCGTAGGCCTTCTTGCGCAGGATCGCGATGCGGGTCTCCAGGTCCGGTGCCTGGACGTCGGTGATCAGCCCCCACTCGAAGCGGGTCCGCAGCCGGTCCTCCAGCGTCGTCAGCTTCTTCGGCGCGCGGTCGGAGGTGATGACGATCTGCTTGCTGGCGTTGTGCAGCGTGTTGAAGGTGTGGAAGAACTCCTCCTGCGTGCGCTCGGCCCGCTCGAGGAACTGGATGTCGTCGATCAGCAGGAAGTCGATGTCGCGGAAGCGCCGGCGGAACTCCTCGGCCCGCCCGGAGTGCACCAGGTTGATGAACTCGTTGGTGAACTCCTCGGTGCTCACGTAGCGCACCCGCACGTTGGGGAACATCCGCGCCGCGTAGTGCCCGATCGCGTGCAGCAGGTGTGTCTTGCCCAGCCCGGAGTCGCCGTAGATGAACAGCGGGTTGTAGGCGCGCGCCGGTGCCTCGGCGACGGCGACCGCCGCGGCGTGGGCGAACCGGTTGCTGTTGCCGATGACGAAGCTGTCGAAGACGTACTTCGGGTTCAGCCCCGGGTCCGAGCCGGTGGCCCGCCGGTCGTTGCCGAACAGGGCCACGGCCTCGCCGCCGCCCCGCGCCTGCCGGCGACCGCGGCCGGCGGCCTCCTCGGCGGGGCCCTCCCCCGGGAGGCCGGCCGGCTCGTCGACGTCGAACGGGAGGACGGCGGCCTCGTCACCGCCGCCCCAGTCCCGCTCGGCGGCACGGCGGCGCCGGACCGGCGGGGGACCCGGTGCCACCTCGGCGGGCGGCGGCGGGACCTCGCGCTCCCAGGCGGGGGCCGCCGGCTCGCCGGCCCACGGGGCGGGGGCGCCGTCGCGTTCCCACGCGGGTGGCGCGTCGCTGCGCACCCCGAAGGCGCTGCGCCCGTCGTCGGCGCGGTCCCGGGTCTGCTGGTCCTCCTCGAGCCGGGACGTCTCGGCGGCAGACCACGGCCGGCGGGTCGGCAGCTCCTCCGCCTCCGCCTCGCGGCCGGTGTCGGCGGGCGCGTCCTCCAGCTGGACGGCGACGCGGATGTCGCGGCCGAGCTGCTGGGACAGCGCCTCGGCGAGCACCCGGCGCATCCGGGACTCCAGCACCGCCTGGGTGAACCCGTTCGGCGCGGCGAGCACCATCGTGTCCTCGAACAGTCCCAGCGGCCGCGTGAGGTTGAGCATCGCGTTCTGCTGGGGGGACAGGCTGGCGGCCAGCCGCCCGCGGATCTGGTCCCAGACGGTGGCCAGGTCCACCGTGGCGTCGGCCATGGCCGCGTCCTCCTCCAGCTGTGTCGTCCGGCTGCCGCCCCCGCGACCCGGTGCGCCGTGGGCTCCGGTGCGCCGCGTCCTCCGCCGGCGGCCGGTCCTCCCCCGGGGACCCGAGCTGTGGACATCCGGACACCACCGTTCCACACCGGTGTCCACAGGCTGTGCACGACAGGGAGGGGACGGTCGGCGGTTCCGCGGGAACGGAGCCGCCGGCACGCCGTCTCGCAGGTCAGGACGGAGAAGAGGCTCGGACGGAGCGGGGGGTGGCGGGCGGCGGGCCGATGGTCCGGCCCCGTGCAGCCGGACCGGGGACCGGGCCGGAGCAGCGGCGACGCTAACAGCCCCGTCCACAGGCGGGCAACGACGGCCGGCCCCTCCGTCGGCGCGTCGCCGGGCGTGTCGTGCCGCCGGCTGCGGCGCGTCGTCGCGCTCCGGGCACACCGGTGGGGGAACCTGGCGAGTCGGGCTCGCCCGGGCGCCCGGCCGGTCGCCGTCCTCGGCTATGCTGGTCGGAGTCCGTGGCCGGTCCGCGGCACCTCGGCGCGCCCGCGCGCCGGTGTGCACCGGGGGTCGCCGTGGTCGACCAGCTTCCGGGGGGCACCCGGGTGCGGCTGCCGCCGTCCCAGTGTCGCCCCGCGCCTCCCCGCCCACCGGCGGGTGGGCACCGCCTCTGTCGTGTAGTGGGAGTACTCCGTGAGCAAGCGCACGTTCCAGCCGAACAACCGTCGTCGGTCCAAGACCCACGGCTTCCGGCTGCGTATGCGCACCCGCGCGGGCCGGGCGATCATCGCCGGCCGTCGGCGCAAGGGTCGCGAGAAGCTCTCCGCCTGACGTGTTGCCCGCGCAGGCCCGCCTGCGCCGGCGTCCGGAGTTCACCGCGGTCGTCCGGTCGGGTCGGCGTGCCGGGCGGCCGACCATGGTGCTCCACCTCCTCCCCGAACGCCCGGGGCCCGAGCCGGGAACGGCCGGCCCCCGGGCGGGCTTCGTCGTGGGCAGGGCGGTGGGGAACTCCGTCGTCCGGCACCGGGTGACGCGGCGGCTGCGCGCGGTGGTGCGCGAGGAGCTGCACCGGCTCCCCGGCACCGCCGACCTCGTGGTGCGCGCCCGGCCGGAGGCGGCCGACGCGCCCTCCGCGCGGCTGCGGGCCGATCTCGTGTCCGGCCTCGACCGCGTGCTGGGTCCGCGGGCCCGCGCCCGATGAGCCCGCCGCGCCGGGGTCCGGTCGCCCGGCTCCTGCTCGCCGTCATCGGCTTCTACGCGCGAGCGGTCAGCCCGGCCCTCCCCCCGCGCTGCCGCTTCGCACCCACCTGCAGTGCCTACGCCGCCGAGGCCGTCGCCGTGCACGGTGCGGGCCGGGGGTCGTGGCTGGCGCTGCGCCGCCTGCTGAAGTGCGCTCCCTGGCACCCCGGCGGCTACGACCCGGTGCCGCCGCGGCGCGGCGGCGGAACCCCCGCGCCCGACGCTGCGTCGGGCAGGGCGGTGCCCGCGCCGGCGCCCGTCGCCGAACCCGAGCGGTCGCGCCGCGACCCGACGTCCCCGCCGGCCCACGGCCGGTCAGCGCAGCAGGAGGCCCGCGTTGCTTGACTGGTTCTATACCGCCATCTCGTGGGTCATGGCGCGGTGGCACTCGCTGTGGAACTGGGCCTTCGGGGACCCCGCGGCCGAGAGCGCGCTGGGCGGCCTGACGTGGGTGCTCGCGATCGTGTTCCTCGTCGTCACGATCCGGATCGTGCTGTTCCCGCTGTTCGTCAAGCAGATCAAGTCGCAGCGGGCGATGCAGGAGCTCCAGCCGGAGATGCAGAGGCTCCGCAAGCAGTACGGCAGCGACCGTCAGGGCATGGCGCAGGCGCAGCAGCAGCTCTTCAAGGAGCGCGGGGTCAACCCGCTGGCCGGCTGCCTGCCGATCCTGCCGCAGATCCCCGTCTTCTTCGCGCTGTTCCACGTGCTCCGCCGGCTGGCGCCCGAGGCGGAGGGCCTCTACTCCTGGACCGACGACCTCACCGACCAGGCCGCCCGGGCTCAGCTGTTCGGCGCGCCGATCTCCTCCCAGTTCAACATGACCGGGGAGAAGGAGGAGGCGATCCTCGCCATCGCGGGGGTCAGCTACACCAACATCCGGGTCGTCGCGTTCATCCTGATCGTGATCATGTGCGTGACGACGTTCTTCACGCAGAAGCAGATCATGCGGCGCTCGGGCCCGGTCGAGGGCCAGGCCGCGATGATCCAGAAGCTGCTGCTGTACGGCATGCCGCTCGGTCTGCTCGTCAGCGGGTTCTTCTTCCCGATCGGCGTGCTCGTCTACTGGTTCACCAACAACCTGTGGACGCTGGGCCAGCAGTTCTACGTCCTGCGCAAGATGCCCCCGCCGGGCTCGCCCGCCGCGCTGGCCAAGAAGGAAGCCGAGAAGCCCGCCGTCGACCCCAAGACCCTGGCGCCGAAGCCGGGGGCCAAGCCGGTCCGCGGCAAGGGGGGCCGGCCCGTGGCGTCGCCGGCGGCGCCTCCGGCGGGTGACGCGGGGACGCCCGCGGCCGGTACCGGGAACGGTGCGGCGCCGTCCGGCAGCAGTGCCGCCGGGGGGGCGGGCGTCGACGGTGCCGGGAGCGCCCCGGCCGGCGGCGGGGAGCGCGCCGCGCCGGCCAACCGCGGCAAGCGCAAGCGCCGCTGAGCGACGGGGTCGCCGAGCCCGCGGGCCGGCACCCGGCGCCGCGCACAGACCACCGGGGATGCCCCGGCCGCCTGCACCCACAGGGAGGAACCCCATGAGCGCCCCGAACTCCTCGACGACGGACACCGCCGCCGAGACCGAGCTGCCCGACCCCGGCGCGGCCGACGCCGACGCCCTGGTCGAGCCGGCGGAACCCGCCGACGACCCCGCCGACGACCCGGCCGACGACCTCCTGGTCCGCGAGGGCGACGTCGCCGGTGACTACCTGGAGCGGCTGCTCGACATCCTCGACGTCGACGGGGACATCGACCTGGACGTGGAGGGCGACCGGGCCTCGGTGGCCATCGTCGGAGGTCAGCTCGACGACCTCATCGGCGGGGACGGCGCCGTCCTGGAGGCGCTGCAGGAGCTGACGCGGCTGGCCGTCGCCCAGTCCACCGGTGTCCGCAGCCGCCTCATGCTCGACGTCGGCGGGTACCGGGCGAAGCGGCGGGCGGAGCTGGCGAGGCTGGCCGCCGAGACGGCGGGCCGCGTGGCGCAGAGCCGGCAGCCCGAGCGGATGGCCCCGATGAACCCCTTCGAGCGCAAGGTCGTGCACGACGTCGTCGCCGGGGTCGCCGGGGTGCGCAGCGAGTCGGAGGGTGAGGAGCCCGGCCGGCGGGTCGTGGTCCTGCCCGACAGGTGACCAGCGGAGAGCAGCGGGCGGCGGCCCCACGGGTCCCGGCCGCCCCACCGGCCACGGAGGTCACCCCCCCGCCGGCACCGGAACTCGCTGCCGCGGTGTTCGGCGGGGCGCTGTCCTCCGCGCAGGCCTACGTGGCACGGCTGGCCGGTGACGGGGTCACCCGGGGGCTGATCGGGCCGCGGGAGGTTCCCCGTCTGTGGGAGCGCCACGTCCTCAACAGCGCCGCGGTCGCCGAGGCGGTGCCGCACGGGGCGAGGGTGGTCGACGTCGGCAGCGGAGCGGGCCTGCCTGGCATCCCGCTGGGCCTGGCCCGGCCGGACGTGACCCTGACGCTGGTGGAGCCGATGGCCCGGCGGGTGGAGTTCCTCTCCGAGGCCGTCGCCGAGCTCGGCGCGCCCTGGCGGGTGGTGCGGGGCCGGGCGGAGGAGCGCTCGGTCGTCGCTGCCGTCGGACCCGTCGACGTCGTGACCGCTCGGGCCGTCGCTCCTCTCCCGCGACTGGTCGCCTGGTGCCGCGGGTTGCTGCGCCCGGGGGCGGCGCTGGTCGCCCTGGTCGGCGCCCGTGCACTGGAGGACCTCCCCCGGATGCTGCCCCAGCTCGAGGCCGCGGGAATGCGCGACGTCCACCCGCGGGCCGTCGGCGTGGAGTGGGGGGAGGCTGCCACTACCGTGGTGGTGATGACGCGCGGACGTCGCTGAGGCCGTCCGCTCAGACCGACCGTTCCACGTGGAACGCGGAGCGTGAGGACGCGCGTGTTCCACGTGGAACGGACCCAGGAAGGACCTCGATGAACGACCCGGGCCAGCGGCTGCGGAGCAGTCTCGCCGCCGATCAGGCGGCCATGGCCCAGTTCTCCCCCTCCGGCGAGGAGTTCGACAGCCCGATCGCCATGGAGGCGCTGCGCGCCACCCGTGTGCTGCACGCGGCCAACCAGGATCCCTTCCCGCGGCCGGGCCGGATCCGGGTCATCACGATCGCCAACCAGAAGGGCGGGGTCGGGAAGACCACGTCGACGGTCAACCTCGGCGTCGCCCTCGCCCTGTACGGGTTGCGGGTGCTCGTCATCGACCTCGACCCGCAGGGCAACGCGAGCACCGCCCTCGGTGTCGAGCACAGCGTGGGCACCCCGTCGATCTACGACGCGCTGGTCGGTGACCGGGAGCTGGCCGAGGTGGTCCACCCGACGTCGGCCAGCCCGCAGCTGCGCTGCGTGCCGGCGACGATCGACCTGGCCGGCGCGGAGATCGAGCTGGTCTCGGTCGTCGCCCGCGAGTACCGGCTGCGCCGGGCGATCGAGGGCTACCTGCAGGGTCTTCCGGAGGACGAGCGGCCGGACTACGTCCTGGTGGACTGCCCGCCCTCGCTGGGGCTGCTCACGCTCAACGCGCTCGTGGCCGGGGACGAGGTGCTCATCCCCATCCAGTGCGAGTACTACGCGCTGGAGGGCCTCGGCCAGCTGCTCAACAACATCGAGCTGGTGCGGGCCCACCTGAACCCGGGGATCTCCGTCCGCACGATCCTGCTCACGATGTACGACGCCCGCACCAAGCTCGCCGACCAGGTCGCCGACGAGGTCCGCAACCACTTCGGCGACCTCGTCCTCCCCACGGTCATCCCCCGCAACGTGCGTGTCAGCGAGGCTCCCGGCTACGGCCAGTCCGTGCTGACCTACGACCCCGGCTCCCGGGGGTCCACCAGCTACGTGGACGCCGCCCGCGAGCTGGCCCAGCGCGGCGTCGCCATGACCCCCGAGGTCGACGGGCGACCCTCCGGCGCACGCGGCGCCTATCCCCCGCCGCTGCCGCCGCGCGCGTTCCCCGGCACCGATGCGGCCACCGTCGACGTCGGCAGCGCGCCGGCCCCGTCCTCCGAGGAGTCCCGATGAACAAGCGTGGCGGTCTGGGCCGGGGCCTCGCGGCGCTCATCCCGACGAGCGCACCGCCCGTGGAGCAGCCGGCGCCGGCGGCCGTGGACCAGCCGGCCGTCGGGGCCCCCGTGGCCGACCCTCCGCCGGTCCAGCTGCTGCCGAAGGCGGCGCAGGCCGCCGACAGCGTGGCCGAGACCGTGGCCCGGCAGGTGGAGGAGACCGTCGGCGTCCCCGGGGCGCAGTTGCGCGAGGTGGCCGTCGGGGACGTCGTCCCCAACCCGAAGCAGCCGCGCCAGGTGTTCGACGACGAGGCGCTGGAGGAGCTCACCCACTCGGTGCGCGAGTTCGGGCTGCTCCAGCCGATCGTCGTCCGCGAGCGGAGCCTCGAGGACGGCCGGGTCGGCTACGAGCTGATCATGGGCGAGCGGCGGCTGCGCGCCGCGCGCGCCGCCGACCTGGAGACCGTCCCGGCGATCATCCGGGACACCGAGGACGACGCGCTGCTGCGCGACGCCCTGCTGGAGAACATCCACCGCGTCCAGCTGAACCCGCTGGAGGAGGCCGCCGCCTACCAGCAGCTGCTCGAGGAGTTCGGGGCCACCCACGAGGAGCTGGCGCAGCGCATCGGCCGCAGCCGATCGCAGGTCACCAACACGATCCGGCTGCTCAAGCTCCCGGTGAAGGTGCAGACCCGCGTGGCCGCCGGGGTGATCTCCGCCGGGCACGCCCGGGCGCTGCTCGGCCTCGCCGAACCGGAGGCGCAGGAGGCGCTGGCCGCCCGGATCGTCGCCGAGGGCATGTCGGTCCGGGCCACCGAGGAGGCGGTCGCGCTCGCCGCGGCCGAGCAGCCGACGGCGACCCGGCGCGCCCGCCGGATCGTGGCTCCCGGCGTCGAGGACCTCGCCGGCCGGCTCTCCGACGCGTTCGAGACCAAGGTGAAGATCCAGATCGGCCGGGCCAAGGGGCGGATCGTCGTCGAGTTCGGGTCGGTCGACGACCTCCAGCGCATCATCGGTCACATGGCCCCGGACATCACGGGCCGCCGCACCGATACGTAGGCCTCGCGCCTTTCGTCACCTTGGAAAGGCCCCCCTGCAGGGCCCCGCCGCGAGCTCGCGAGTGGCGGGGGGCAGGGGGGTCCTTCCTCAGCGGGCGGTGTGCGCCCGGCGGGCGAGCAGTGCGGCGAGCAGCTCCCCCAGGTCGTGCCCGGCGGCCTCGACCGCCATGGGGAACATCGATGTCTCCGTCAGCCCGGGGGACACGTTCACCTCGAGGAAGTGGATCGCGCCCTCGGCGTCGACGATGGCGTCGGTGCGCGACAGGTCGGCCAGGCCCAGCTCGCGGTGCACGGTGACGGCCAGATCGGCGGCGCGGGCCGCGACGTCGTCCGGGATCCGCGCCGGCGTGTGGTACTCGGTGAGGCCCGGGGTGTACCGCGCGGTGTAGTCGAAGACGCCCGACGCCGGGGCCAGCTCGACCGCCGGCAGCGCCCGCGGCCCGTCGCCCAGGTCGACCACGGAGATCGCCAGCTCGGTGCCCTCCACGAACCGCTCGACCATCACCGTGTCGCCGTAGGCGAAGCAGCTGACCATGGCGGCGGGCAGGTCCTCGACCCGGGTGACCTTCTGCACGCCGAGCGACGAGCCGCCCGAGGCCGGCTTGACCACGAGCGGCAGGCCCAACCGGGCGACGATGAGGTCGAGGACCGCACCGGCCCCCAGCTCGCGGAACGTGCTGTGCGGCAGCGCCACCCAGTCCGGCGTCGTCCCCCCGGCCGACCGCACCACGGACTTGGCGGCCGGCTTGTCCCAGGCCAGCCGGCAGGCGGCGGCGGGCGAGCCGACGTAGGGGATGCCGGCCAGGTCGAGGACGGCGCGCAGCGATCCGTCCTCCCCGGTGGCGCCGTGCAGGGCGATGAAGACCGCGTCGGCGGGCGAGGCGGCCAGCCCGGGCAGCAGCCCCGCGTCGGCGTCGCGCACCTCGGCGTCCACCCCGGCCCGGGTCAGCTCCTCGGCGACCTGGGTGCCCGAGGAGAGGCTGACCTCCCGCTCGAAGGTCAGCCCACCGGCGAGGACGACGACCCGCAGCGGGTCAGGGCTCGTGGTGGTGTCGGCGGTCGCCGCCGCCGCGGGCTCGGTCATGCTCGGCCGTCCTCGTAGTGGTCGCTGTTCGCCGGGCCGACGATGTTCTCCGCCTCGTGCCCCGGCACGGGCTTCGGAACGGCGCGGAAGGAGCCGGTGTCGACCGAGTCGAAGGTGGAGTGCAGGTCGAGCTCGGCCTCGACGACGCGGGCCAGCCGGCGCACGCCCTCGCGAATCTGGTCGGGCTCGGGGTAGCAGTAGGACAGCCGCATGTACTCGCGCCCGCTCCCGTCGGCGTAGAAGCCGATGCCGGGCACGTAGGCGACGTGCGCGTTGACCGCGCGCGGCTGCATGAGCTTGCTGTCCAGCCCGTTCGGCAGCTTGAGCCACACGTAGAAGCCGCCGTCCGGGCGGGTCCAGGTGGTCCCCCGCGGCATGAGCGCGGCGAGGGACTCCAGCGTGGCGTCGCGCCGCTCGCGGTAGAGCTCGGTGAACAGCTTGATCTGCTCGCGCCAGGGCTGGGTGTCGAGGTACCGGGCCACCGCGTACTGGGTGAGCGAGGGCGGGCAGAGCACCTGCGCCTCGGTGGCCAGCACGAGCTTCTCGCGGACGGCGAGCGGCGCCAGCACCCAGCCGACCCGCAGGCCGGGCGAGAACGTCTTGCTGAACGAGCCGAGGTAGACGACGCGGCGGGCGTCGCGCGCCCGCAGCGCCCGCATCGGCTCCCGGTCGAAGCCGAGCAGCCCGTAGGGGTTGTCCTCGATGATCAGCAGGTCGTAGCGGTCGGCGATGTCCATGATCGCCTCGCGGCGCGGCTCGGAGAGCGTCACGCCGGCCGGGTTGTGGTAGTTCGGCACCGTGTAGAGGAACTTCACCCGGTCGCCGTTCGCGCGGCACGCCAGCAGCGCCTGCTCCAGCGCCTCGGGGATCAGGCCGTCGTCGTCCATCGGGACGTGCCGCACGCGGGCCTGGGCCGCCTGGAAGACGCCGAGCGCGCCCACGTACGACGGGCCCTCGGCGAGGACGACGTCGCCGGGGTCGCAGAAGACCCGGGTCACCAGGTCCAGCCCCTGCTGCGAGCCGACGGTCACCACGACCTCGCTGGGCGAGGCGTCGGTGATGCCCTCGAGCGCCATCACGTCGCAGATCCGCTCGCGCAGCCGCGGGTCGCCCTGGCCGGAGCCGTACTGCAGCGTCTGCGCACCCATGCCGCTGACCAGGTCGCCGATCATGGAGCCGACGGCGTCGAGCGGCAGCGCGGTCACGGCGGGCATGCCGCCGGCCAGCGAGACCACCTCGGGCCGGCTGACCACGGAGAACAGCGCGCGGATCTCCGAGGTCTTCATGCCGTGGGTGCGTGCTGCGTACCGGTCGGCCAGGGGGTCCAGCCGCGGGTGGCGCGGGGTGATGTGCGAGTGCGCGTTCGCGCCGGGGCCCGGGGGCACACCGGGCGGGAGAGTGGCCACCCGTCGAGTGTAGGGACGTCGCCCGGGCGCGTTGACCGGACACGGCAGATGTGACGGACGGGTCCTGCGACCTCGCGGTCCTCCGGACCGCACCGCGACCAGCCCCTGCGACCGGTGCACCCCAGCGGAGTGCCGTCCACGATCGGGACCGACCCCTCCGGTCCTCCTACACCTTCTGGGGCAGCACGAAGGTGCCGGTGGGCGGATCGGCCTCGGCCGGGAGGAAGAGCCGCTGGACGGCGGCGAGGACGGCGGAGGCCACCGTGCCGCGCAGGCGGGCGTCGAGCAGCAGCAGCCGGTCGACCGGGTGGGAGAGGTAGCCGCAGTCCAGCCGGACGGCCGGCATCCGGGTCATCCGCAGCAGGTCCCACGTCTTCGGGTAGCCGCCGAGGTCGAGCAGCCCCGTGCGGGCCACGACCTCCCGCCGGACCAAATGGGCGAACTGCTCGCCGACCGTGGAGGAGGCGCCGGAGCCCGTGCCGTAGTAGTAGCTGGCCACCCCCCGGGCGTGCTCCGAGCCGTGGGCGTCCATGTGCAGCGAGAGGAAGAGGTCGGCGCGGGCGTCATTGGCGAACGCGGTCCGCTCGGCCGCGGTGGGGTTCTGGCCGCGGCCGCGGGTGAGGTACACGCGGGCGCCGGCGGCGGCCAGCCGGCCCTCGATCCGGGAGGCGAGGTCGAGGACCAGGTCGGCCTCGGTGGTCTCCCCCGCGGTGAACCCGGTCTCCCCGCCGCCGTGCCCGGGGTCGACGACGATGACGCGGCCGATGAGGTGCGGGCCGCTCTCGACCATGGAGGCGCTCTGCCGGAGCAGCTGCGGGCGGCCGCCGGTGACCTTGCGGCCGAGCTGCCGCAGCGCGCGCAGGGTGGCCGGCCCGCAGGTCCCGTCGGCGGTGAGCCCGTAGTCGCGCTGGAACGCGCGCAGTCCCGCCTCGGTCTCCGGTCCCAGGATGCCGTCGGCGCGGCCGGCGTCGTACCCCAGCTCGAGGAGGCGCTCCTGCAGGTTGGTGACGTCGTCGCCGCGGATGGGGCGCTCGGGATCGTGGTGCAGCAGCCGGTCGCCGAGCGACCAGCGCGCCTCCGACAGCGCCCGGTAGGTCTCCTCGCCGACGTGTCCGTCGACGCTCAGCCCGCGGACCTGCTGGAAGTGGCGGACCGCCAGCTCGGTCGCCTCGTCGTACACCGCGTCGCCGCCGTCGTCCGGGGTGAGCGGCTGCAGCAGCTCGAGGCTGCGCAGCGCGGCCCGGACGTCGGCCACGGCGGGGCCACGGTCCCCGGGGCGCAGGGGGAAGGTGCCGTCGTTGCTCGCCATCGTCCGCCGATTGTCGTCCTCGCCGCCGGTGGCGGCCCGTCGGGGGTGCGCCGGGCGCACCCGGACGCGCCGGGGCCCACCCGGCCGGGTGGCCGGGTGGGCCCCGAGGTCACGCCCTGCGCCCGGCCCCGCTGCAGCGCCCCCCGCGAGTGCGCGAGCGGTGGGGGGCAGCGGGGTCCTTCGTCAGATGTAGTCGGACAGGTCCGACAGGATGGCGCCCTTGGGCTTGGCGCCGATGATGCTCTTGACCGGCTTGCCGCCCTGGAACACGGTCATCGTCGGGATGGACATGACCTGGTAGTCGCGGGCGATCTGCGGGTTCTCGTCGATGTTCAGCTTGGCGATCGTGAGCTTGTCGCCGTGCTCGGCGGCGATCTCCTCGAGCACCGGGGCGACCATCTTGCACGGCCCGCACCACTCCGCCCAGAAGTCGACGAGGACGGGCTTGTCGCTGCCCAGGACGTCGTCGGCGAAGCTCGCGTCGGTCACCGTCACGGTGTTGCCTGCCATGGTCGTTCTCCCTGTTCGATCGCTCGGAGTCGCTGGTCGGTCCAACCAGCGCAGTGGTGCGTGTATGCCCGTTCCCGGCCCCTCGCAGGGGCCCGCCGCGAGCTCGCGAGCGGTGGGGGGGCGGAGGGGTCCTTACCGCTCGTCGAAGGTCTCGGCGAGCCAGCGCTCGGCGTCGATCGCGGCGGCGGCGCCGGTGCCGGCCGAGGTGATGGCCTGGCGGTAGATGTGGTCGACGACGTCGCCGCAGGCGAACACGCCGTCGATGTTGGTGCGGGTGGTCGGGTGCTCGACCTGCACGTAGCCCTCGTCGTCCAGCTTCAGCTGGCCGGCGAACAACTCGCTGCGCGGGTCGTGGCCGATGGCCACGAACATCCCGGCGACGGGGAGCTCCTCGGTGTCCCCGCTGCGGACGTCGGTCAGCTGCACGGCGGCGACGGTGTCCCCGCCGAGCACGTCGGTGACCTGCTTGCCCAGCGCCCAGCGGATCTTCTCGTTGTCCTGCGCCCGCTTCTGCATGATCTTCGACGCGCGCAGCTCCTCCCGCCGGTGGACGACGGTCACGCTCTTGGCGAAGCGGGTGAGGAAGGTGGCCTCCTCCATCGCCGAGTCCCCGCCGCCCACGACGACGATGTCCTGGTCGCGGAAGAAGAAGCCGTCGCAGGTGGCGCAGGCCGACACCCCGCGGCCCAGCAGGCGGGCCTCGTTGTCCAGGCCCAGGTACCGGTACTTGGATCCGGTGGCGACGATGACCGCGTGCGCCCGGTACTCCTGGTCGCCGACCTGGACCAGCTTCGGGGAGGCGGTGAGGTCGACGCGGGTCACGTCGCGGGCGACGAGCTCGGCGCCGAAGCGCTCGGCCTGGGTGCGCATGTCGTCCATCAGCTGCGGGCCCTGCACGCCCTCGGCGAAGCCGGGGAAGTTCTCCACCTCGGTGGTGGTCATCAGGGCACCGCCGAACTGCGACCCCTCGAAGACCAGCGGGTGCAGGTTGGCCCGGGCCGCGTAGATCGCCGCGGTGTACCCGGCCGGTCCCGATCCGATGATGATCAGGTCGCGGACACCGTCGTGCTCCGCGGGCGGGATGGCCGGGTTCTCGACCTCCGCTCCGGTGACGGCGGGGCCGGGGGTGGGCTGGTGGTCGTTCGTCACGGGCGGCACAACGGCAGATGGTAGGGGGGCATTCCCCCGCGGTCGTCCCCTCAGCCCGCGGGGCGGAGGGCGACCTCGGCGATGTCGGCGGAGAACCCGCCGTCGGCCGGGGTCAGCGAGGTCACCCACACCAGGAGGTACCGCGTGGTGACCGCCTCGTCGAAGGCCAGGTCCGTCGTGCCGTCGATCGTGCCGGAGGCCGCGACCTGCCACTCGGCGAGGCCGGTGTCGGGACCGCCACCGACCCGCACCTCCGCGGTCATCCCCGGGGTGGTCGTGGTGACCGTGACGGCGGCGAGCGCCTGGTCCTCACCGAGGTCGTAGACGATGCCCATGCCGTCCTTGAGCCCACCGAAGGCGGCCGAGCCGCGGTAGGTGACGGTCGACCACGCGGTGGCGGGGTCGCCGTCGAAGGACAGCGGGACGTCGTCGGGGTTCTCCGGCTGCCCGTCGCCCTGCGGGTCGAACAGCGTGCCGGAGACGATGGTCGGCGCCGGGACGTCGCCGGGCGGCGGGGGCTCCTCCTCCGCGGGCTCCGCGGGGGCGGAGGTCGCCGGCGGGGCGGAACTGCCCGGCCGGTCGACGGAGTCGGCGACCGAGAGCACGTTGGTCCCGAACCACCAGGCCAGCAGGACGACGATCGCCAGCGCGAGCAGCGGCAGACCGACCACGACGAGCCGGCGCCGGGAAGGCCGGTCCTCCCCGGCGGCGTCGTCGTCCCCGACGTCGTCGCGCAGGTCGTCCTCGTCCTCGTCGAAGGCGGCGTCGAGGCGCAGGTGCTCGTCCCCGTACGGGGGGACCGGCGGCAGCGCACCGCGGGTGCCGCCGTACCGGGTGTCGTCGTCCCGGGTGCCGTCGTCCCGGTCGTCGTCGTACCGGGTGCCGTCGTACCCGTCGTACCCGTCGTCGTCGCGGCGCTCCCGGAGCCGGCGCAGCCAGCCGCTGTCGCTCTCCTCGGGCTCGCGGACCAGGTGGGCCGTCTGGCTGGGCCGCGGCGGCTGCGCGAGCAGGGCGGCCATGGCCGCGGCGCTGGACAGGCCGGCGCCGGGCTCGGTGGAGCGGGTGCGGCGGACCAGCGCCGCGAGGTCGGGCTGCGGGATGACGGGGGGCGGCGAGGGCCGGCCGTCGGGGCCGGGCCGACCGGCCTGCCGCCCGGTGAGGCAGAACTCGAGCAGCGCCCCGAGCGCCGCGATGTCGCCCTCCATGCTCCCGGAGGCCGCGGGGACGGCGCGCAGCCCGACGAGGCCGTTGGGGCGCAGCACGACCGTGTCGGGGGTGATGCCGCCGACGGCCAGGCCCACCCGGTGCGCCTCGGCCACGCCCTCGGCCAGCCGGCGCAGGACCGTCCGCGCCTCCCGCTCGGGCACGGGACCGTCGGCGAGCCGCTCGGCGAGCGTCCTGCCCTCGATCCACTCGTTGACGACGTAGGCGGCGCTGCCGGACCCCTCGCCGGCTCCGCTGCCCTCCGCGGCGTCGTACACCATGGCCAGCGCGGGTGTGGCCAGCCCGCCGGCGGTCAGGGCCCGACCGATCCAGGCGCGCGCCGGCGGGCCGCCGGGGGTGTGCACGCGGATGGCGACGTCGCGGTTGAGCACCCGGTCGCGGGCGCGCCAGCACCGGATGACACCGGTCGGCGTGGACTCCTCCGGGCCGATCTCGTCGAGCGGCCGGTAACGGTCGGGCAGGCCGGTGATGGTGGACGTCAACGCCGCAGCCCCCTCGTCCACTCGTCGTCCGCGGTGCGCCCGCCCCGCAGCGGGAGTCGCGTCCGGCGGCTCGCC
Organism: Trujillonella humicola; assembly: GCF_046233715.1. Classification (NCBI taxonomy): domain Bacteria; kingdom Bacillati; phylum Actinomycetota; class Actinomycetes; order Geodermatophilales; family Geodermatophilaceae; genus Trujillonella; species Trujillonella humicola. Next base: position 76,440 of record NZ_JBJNRJ010000006.1, read on the forward strand.
GGTCACCTGCGCCCGCGGCGGGCCAGGACCGCCGAGAGCGGCCCCGTCACCTCGGGTACCCGGGCGAGCAGCATGCCGCCGACGGCTGCGACTCCGATGACCACGGTACCCACGAGCAGGGTGCCGAGCGAACCCGCCACCGAGGTCCCGAGCACACTCCGAGACCCGATCGTGACGAGCGACCCGAGGAGCGCGGCCGCCAGCGAGGCGGCCGTCACGCGCAGCACCGGGCCGAGGGTCGACCGGGTGTCCAGCGTCCCCAGGCGGCGGGTGAGCGCGACGTGCCCGAGGACCCAGCCGGCCACGTAGGTGATGCTCGTGACGAGCATCAGCCCGGCGACGACGTGCTCGGGGCCGACGACGGCCGGGACGGCGAGGAGCAGCGGCACGCGGACGGCGACCATGCCCACCTGGATCAGCGTCGGTGTCCGGGCGTCCTTCATCGCGTAGAAGACCCGCAGCTGCAGCAGGGTCACCGCCATGGGCAGGAGCCCGAAGGCCCCGAGGGCCAGGGCGACCCCGATCGCGTGGGCCTCCTCGACGCTGGTGTTGCCGCGGGCGAAGGCGACCGTCGCCAGCGGCGGGCCGAGCACGACCAGTGCCGCGGTCACCGGGAGCAGGCCGAGTGCGGACAGACGCGTGCCCAGGGAGAGGTCGGAGACGACGCCGGCGACGTCCGAACGGGCGGCGGCGCGGCTCATCCGCGGCACCAGCGCCGTGAGCAGGGCGACGCCGATGATCCCGTAGGGCATCTGGAACAGCAGGCTGGCGATCGCGAAGGCGCTGGACCCCAGGCCGCCCTCGCGGCCGGCCTGGTTGGCGATCCGGGTGGCGACGGCGACGCCGATCGCGCTGACCGCGGAGTAGGCGACCACCCACAGGCCGAGGGAACCGGCCTCCCGCAGCCCGGTCTGCCGCACACCCCAGCGCGGTCGCAGCGGCACCCCGACCCGGGGCAGCAGCGGCAGCAGGATCAGGGCCTGCACGGCGATGCCCAGGGTGGTGCCGACACCCAGCAGCCACACGAGGCCCGGGCTGATGCTCCCCGGGGTCAGCTCGCCGTCGGCGACGGCCATGAAGACCACACCCGTCGCGATGACCACCACGTTGTTGAGCACCGGCGCCCACGCCGGCGGGCCGAAGACGCCGCGGGAGTTCAGCACCGCCTGAGCCAGGGCCCCGACGCCGTAGAAGACGACCTCCAGCAGCAGGAGGCGGGCCAGCCAGTTGGCCAGCCGGACCTGGTCGGGGTCGCCGGAGATGCCGTAGAGCCGGGTGAGCAGGGGTGCGGCGAGGACGGCGAGGGCGGTCACCACCACCAGCCCGGCGATGGCGACGGTGGACAGCCGCTGCACGTAGCCGACGCCGCCGTCCCGGTCGCGTTCCTGGGCGTGCACGAACAGCGGCACGATCACCGAGGTCAGGACGCCGCCGAGCAGCAGCTCGTAGACGATGTTGGGCAGCGTGTTCGCGGTGTTGTACGCGTCGTTGACCAGGCCGACGCCGAGCGCCGCGGCCAGCACCATCGTGCGCAGCAGGCCCGTCACGCGCGACACCAGGGTGGCCACGGCCATCGTGCCGGCGGCCCGCAGGATCCCGCGGCTGGCGCCGGGGGCGCCCTCGCGGGCCGAGGCCTCCTCGTCGGTCTCGTCGACCCGCTGCGGCACCGCCGGCAGGACCGGGATGAGCTGGGTGTCGTCGGGTCCGGGGACGAAGCGGGGGCGCGGCGGGGGCACCGGGGGCAGCGGACGGTCGGACCGGACCGCGCGGTCACGGCGCACGGCGGGCGGCGGCACCGGCCGCAGCGGCGCGACCGGCGGCCGCATGCCGGTGCCGTCGGCCGGGTCGGGCACCACCGGGTAGGGCGGCGGGGGCAGCGGCGTGGCCGGCGGGCGCGACCGCGGCGGCTCGGCGTCGCGCTCGGCCCGCCGCGGGGCGGCGGGCGGAACGGGCGGCAGGGGCAGCCGGTCGCGCTCGCCGACCGGGCGCTCGTTGCTCACACGGGGCTCCGGGTCGGCGGCAGCGGCACGGCCGCACCCTCCGGGGCGCCGCCGGGCTCGTCCCCGTCACGGCCGGCGCCGGACCGGCGGCGCAGCAGGAAGAGGATCCCGCGCCGCAGGAACAGCAGGCCCAGCAGCGCGGCCGCGCCGATCGTGATGGCGAGCGAGATGGTGCCGTAGGCGGTGCTGGTGACCTGCAGCTCCACCGGGTCGCCGAGCGGGTCACCGCTCGGGGTGGTCAGCGTGGCGGTGACGGCGAAGCGACCGGACTGGCGCACCTGGGCGGGCACCTGCAGCGTGGTCCGCTCCAGCGGTGCCAGTTGCTGCACCCCGATGTCCGACACCGACAGCCCGACCCCGCTGCGGGTGCGGATCTGCAGCCGCACCGCGACGGCGAAGGGCAGGTCGTTGCGCACGGTCAGCACCAGCGGCGCTTCGCTGGAGGCCAGGCTGTACGTGCCGTCGGCCGGGGAGAGCAGCGTGACCTCGTCGAGCAGGGACTCCATGGTGCTGCGCAGGTCCGCCGCGGCCCGTGCCGCGCGCAGGGGGTCGTCGGCGGTGGCCACCGACGTGGCACGCGCGGTGGCCGCGTCGAACGGGGCCAGCGCCGCGGCGGCGTCGCCGACGACCGCCCCGGCCAGGTCCTCGCGCGCCGCCACGGCGGCCCGGACGTCGGCGAGCGCGGCGGGCGCCAGGCCCGCCCGATCCCCGGGGGGGACCGGTCCGCCCGTGTCGGCGACCGGGCCGGCGAGCAGCTCGTCGAGGCCTGCGGTGCGGACGCCGGGGACCTGGGCGGTCGAGCTGACCAGCGCGGTCAGGTCGCCGGGCTCGGCGTCGAGCCCGCGCGGCGGCGCGACCAGCACGGTGCGCAGGGCGAGCGGGTCCCCGCCGGGCTGGCGGGACAGCAGGGCCACCTCGGCGACGTAGCGCTGACCGGCGAGGCCGGGACCGCCGGCCGGGTGGCCGATCGCGCCGACCAGTGCGCCGAGCGTGGCGTCGGCCACCAGGCCCTCGGTGCCCTCGGCGAGCGGCGTGCGCGCCGCCGCCGCGCCGGCGTCCAGGCCGACCGCGGCCGCGCCGTCGGCCAGGCCGTCGGAGCTGACGACGACGGACGAGACACCGCCGGAACGCAGCACGCCCAGCGTCTGGCCGTGCACGCTGCCCCCGGCCGCCCACGCGAGGTCGGTGCGGGGCTCCACGTCGAGGACGTCGCGCAGGATCCGGGCGCCGGCTCCCGCCTGGTCGGCCGGCGGACCGCCCTCCTCCGGCAGGGCGGGCACGGCGGCGGCCGTCCCGGTGGCCGGCAGGCTGCGCGCGGCGACCTCGGGGAGCCCGGCGGTCGTGACGGCGTCGACGTCCACGTCGCCGTAGGGCAGCGCCACCACCGGGTGGACGTCGGCCACCGTGCGCAGCCGGTCGAGGAAGGCCGCGGCGGCCGCCGTGCCCTCCCCGGCCGCGTCCTCCCCCGCGACGTCGTAGGGACCGGCGGCCATCACGTCCAGGGCCTCGACCAGGGCGGGGTCGACCGCGAGCGTCACCCGCGCGACCGGCTGGGGCGCCTGGCCGGGCACGGGAGCGGTCTCGGGGATCTGCTCCACCGCGGCGAGCAGCCGGTCCAGGCGGCCCCCGGACGCGACGACGTCGGCGAGGTCGTCGTCGGTGAACCGGCCGGCGGCGTCCCGGTGGGTGGGCTCCACGAGCGGCCACAGCCAGGCCACGGCCGTCGTCCCCACCGCCGGCGCGCCGACCTGGACGACGTACGTGCCGACCTCCCCGACGCGGCTCTGCGCGCCGTCCGGGGTGGTGCCGTTGAGGTTGAGCAGGACCGGGTAGACGCCGTCCTCGGTCAGCTGGAGGTCGTCGGTGGTGGTCGTGTAGCGGTAGTCGAGGGACGCGCCGGCGGCGAGGGTGCCGGCGATGGGGAGGAACTCGGCGAAGGCGCGCGTCGCCGGCGGGTCGGCCTCGGCGGCGGCGAGCTCGGCGCGGCTGCGCAGCGGGTCCCCGCGCTGCAGCCGCAGGGCCAGCCCGGTCAGGTCCTGGCTGCCGGTGTTGGTCAGGGTCACGCTCAGGGCGATCGTCCCGCCGGGCAGGACGGTCGCGGGCTCGACGCGCTCGACGGTGATGCGGACGGGGCGGTCGGGGTCGGGTGCGGCGTCGTCCCCCGGCGCGGCGGCCGCGACCGGCGCCAGGGGGCCGGCGGCGCCGGCGAGCAGTGGCAGTGCCAGCAGCAGGGCGACCACGGACCGCAGCAGCGCCCGGCGGGGGCGGGAGCGGCCGCCCCGGCGTGCGGTGCCGTGCCCCTGCGGAGTGTCGGGGCCGCGGCTCACGCGCTGTCGGCGAGCAGCGCCGGGGCACGCTCGACGAGCGCCCGCTCGTCGGCGTAGGCCAGGCGCTGGCTCAGCTCGTCCAGCGGCACCCAGGCGACCTCGGTGACCTCGACGTCGGCGTCGGAGAGCGCGCCGCCGATCGCGCGGAGCAGGAAGTGGTGGACCGTCTTGTGCACGCGCCGGCCGTCGGCCACGAACCAGAAGTCGATGATGCCCAGCGGAGCGAGGACCTCGCCGATGATGCCGGTCTCCTCGGCGACCTCCCGGACCGCGGTGTCCTCCGGCGTCTCGCCCTCCTCGATGTGCCCCTTGGGCAGCGACCAGAGGAGCCGGCCACGGCGGTCGGTGCGGCCGATCAGGGCAGCGCGGGGCCCGGTCACCCCGTCGTCGGCGACCACCAGGCCCCCGGCGGAGGTCTCGTCGACCCGGCGCAGCCGGCGGCCGGGGCGTCCGCGTCCGCCCGTCCCAGCCATGCCAGGAGGGTAGCGCGCGTCGGGCGGTGGCTCCGGGAGCATCGCGGCGCCGGTGGCTCCCGTCCGCGGAGCCCGGACGGGGCCGGCGGGCGCGGCACTACCCTGGCTCGTCGTGTCCGAGCAGCCCCCGGGTCCTCCCGTCGTCGAGCCGGTGCCCGCCGCCGTCCAGGAGACCGTGCGGGCCCTCGTCGACGTCTCACCCGTGCTGGCCGAGCTCGGCGACCGCTTCGCCGCGGCCGGGTTCCAGGCGCACCTGGTCGGCGGCTCGGTGCGCGACGCGCTGCTGGCCGCCGGCGCCGGGCCGGCGGGGGTGCCCGGCGACCTCGACGTCACCACCGACGCCCGGCCCGAGCAGACCCTCGAGCTGCTGCGGGGGTGGGCGGGTTCCACGTGGAACCAGGGGATCGCCTTCGGGACGGTCGGTGCCGAGGTGCGCGGCGTCCGGCTGGAGATCACCACCTTCCGGGCCGACCGGTACGACCGGGAGTCGCGCAACCCGGAGGTCGCCTGGGGCACCTCGCTGCTCGACGACCTGGTCCGCCGCGACTTCACCGTGAACGCCATGGCGGTGTCCCTGGGCTCCGACCGGACGGTGACCGACCCCTTCGGCGGTCTCGGCGACCTGCTGGCCCGCCGGCTGCGGACCCCGGGCGCGGCCGCGGACTCCTTCGCCGACGACCCGCTGCGCATGCTGCGGGCGGTGCGCTTCGTGGCCCAGCTCGGCCTCGTGCCGGACGACGAGGTGGTGTCGGCGATGACCGGCATGGCCGGCGAGCTCGCGCGGATCACGCCGGAGCGGGTGCAGGCGGAGCTGTCGAAGACGCTGCTGCAGGACTCGCCGCGCGCCGCGCTGGAGCTCTTCGTCGACACGGGGCTGGCCGACGTCGTCCTCCCCGAGGTCGCGGCGCTGCGGATGGAGATCGACGAGCACCACCAGCACAAGGACGTCTACACGCACTCGCTGACGGTGCTCGACCAGGCGATCGCCCGGGAGCGGGCGCTGGCCGCCGAGGGTGCTCCGGGCGTGGAGAGCCCGGACCTGGTGCTGCGGCTGGCGGCGCTCCTGCACGACATCGGCAAGCCGGCGACCCGCCGGCACGAGGCCCGCGGCCGGGTGTCCTTCCACCACCACGAGGTGGTCGGGGCCAAGCTCGTGCGCAAGCGGCTGACGGCGCTGCGCTACCCGAAGGACGTCGTCGAGGCGGTCGCCCGGCTGACCTTCCTGCACCTGCGCTTCCACGGCTACGGACGCGGCGAGTGGACCGACTCGGCGGTGCGCCGCTACGTGACCGACGCCGGTGACCTGCTCCCGCGCCTGCACACGCTGGTCCGCTCGGACTGCACGACCCGCAACAAGCGGCGCGCGACCACGCTGGCGGCGACCTACGACTCGCTGGAGCGGCGCATCGCGGAGCTGTCGGCGGCCGAGGACCTCGCGCGGGTGCGGCCGGACCTCGACGGCAACGCGATCATGGAGATCCTCGGGATCGGTCCGGGCCGCGAGGTCGGCGAGGCGTGGCGGCACCTCAAGGAGCTGCGGCTCGAGCACGGGCCGCTGGACCCCGACGAGGCCGAGGCCGAGCTCCGCCGCTGGTGGTCCGAGCGCGGAGGCTGAGCGGAGTGCCACAGTGCAGGAAACCTCGCTCGTCGCACTCCACTGTGGATGACGGGAGCGCGACCGGACCGCTTCCCGCCACTCTCCGCCGGTGCACATGCCGCCCATCGCCCTCGGCGGCGAGCAGGTCGCCCCGCGCCACCTGCTCACCACCGCGGGTCTGAGCAACTACCGGCTGCGGACCGCCGTGGCATCCGGGCGCTGGCAGGAGCCCCTGCCAGGGGTCTTCGTCAGCCACTCCGGTCCCCTCACCCGCCGCGAGCGGTGGTGTGCGGCGCTGTACTACGCGGGACCCGGATCCGTGCTGTCCCACCGCAGCGCGCTGCTCGCCCGGGGGTGCCGGATCCACGAGCTGGCGAGCACGACTCGCGCGGCGGGGGTGCGCGGTGAGTACCGGGTCCCCCCAGAGGGCGGTCTCGTCGAGGTGACCACCCGCCACGGCCACCACGTCCGCTCCCGGAGCTTCGTCGTCGTCCACCAGAGCCGTCGGCCTCTCGACACGGTCCACGAGGTGGGCGGGCTGCCTGTCGCTGCTCCGGCACGGGCCGCGGTCGACGCGGCGGTCACCGCGAGGCGGCGGGGTGACGTCGACCACGTGGTGGCCGACGTGCTCCAGCGCGACCTCTGCACCGTGCCTGCGCTCGAGGCGGAGGCCGCCCGGCTGGGCAGACGCCTGACACCGTGGCTCCAGGTCGCGCTCGCCGATGCGCGTCGCGGGATGCGGTCCGTCGGTGAAGCGGATCTCCGCCGGGTCGTCCTGGCCGCAGGGCTGCCCGAGCCCGAGTGGGGAGCAGCGGTCGTCACGCGGAGCGGGACGTACTTCGTGGACGCCCTGTGGCGGGACCGTGGCGTCGCGGTCGAGGCGGACGGCGCGGCGTTCCACCTGTCCGCGGAGGACTGGGCACACGACCTCGTCCGGCAGAACGCCGTCCTGGGTGAGGGGCTCGTGCTCCTCCGCTACCCGGTGCGCCGCCTGCGCGAGACCCCGGACGTGTGCGGAGCCGAGATCGCCGCACTGGTCACGTGACCGGAGTGCCGGAGTGCAGGAAACCTCGCCTGGCGCACTCCGCGTAGGTGGCGGCGGCGAGGAGGTAGGTGGCGGCCACCCCGAGGACGACGCCCGAGGAGACGCCGGACTCGGGCAGCAGCAGCGCCCCCGCCACCACCGCCGCGACGAACGTGATGTTGACCAGCGTGTCGTACACGGAGAAGACCCGGCCGCGGTGGTCGTCGTCGACCGCCTCCTGCAGGGTGGTGTCCACGCAGATCTTCACGCCCTGCCCGACGAACCCGAGCAGGAAGCCGAGGGCGACCGCGGTGGGCGGGACGAACGGCAGCCCGAGCGCGAGCTGGCCCACGCCGCCGGTCGCCAGCAGCGCGGTCACCCAGCGCGGCTTCCCGATCCGCCGGACCGCTCGCGGAGTGACGGCGGCCGCGAGGAGCGCCCCGGCCGCGCCGAGGGCCAGCACCTGGCCCGCCCCGGCCAGCCCGGTGGGCAGCAGCGGTCCCCACGCGGGGAAGGTGTTGCGGTACAGGAGCAGCGTCATCAGCGTGAAGAAGCCGAAGCAGACCCGGTGGACGGCGATCGCGGCGAGTGCGGCGGCCGCCGGCGGGATCGCGGCCACGTGCCGGGCGCCGGCCACCATGCCGCGCAGCACGTCACCGGCGGACAGCCGGGCAGCGCCCAGCGAGTGGTCCGGGCCGAGGTGCCGCCGGGAGAACCCTGCGGCGGTCAGCGCCGCGGCGGTGTAGGGCAGGGCCGCTGCCGCGGCCACCGCGGTGTAGGCGGCGTCCCCGGAGCCCGCGACCGCGGCGACGCCCACGGCCACGCCTCCCCCGACCACCGACGCCGCGGTCCCGGCCGTGGTCGAGAAGGCGTTGGCCGAGACCAGCCACTGCCGTTCGACCGTGTGCGGCAGCCCGGCCGAGAGCGCGGCCAGCAGGAACCGGTTGACGGCGAAGACGAGCAGCCCGGTCACGTAGAAGGGGACGCCGGCCACCCCGCCGGCGATCAGCGCGGCCACCGCGAGCACCAGCACGGCGCGCACCAGGTTGGCGGCGAGCAGGACCTGGCGGCGGCTCCACCGGTCCAGCCACACCCCCGCGAAGGGCCCCACCAGCGAGTAGGGGAGCAGCAGGACGGCGAATCCCGCCGCGACGGCGGCCGGGTCGGCGGCGCGCTGGGGGTTGAACAGCACCGTGCCGGCGAGGGCGGCCTGGAAGACGCCGTCGCCGAACTGGGACAGCAGCCGCGTGGTGAGCAGGCGGCGGAAGTCGCTCCGGCCGAACAGCTGCCGGACCCGGCTCCGCGCCTGCTGCACGCGGTCACCCTAGGTCGGCGCCCGTGCCAGGCCGTGACCGCCGCCCCGCTGTCCCCCGGTCGCGCGCCTCGACCGGTCACGACCCTGTCGGGTGGGGCACACTGAGGGCGATGAGCACCCTGCCCGATCCCGAGTACGGACCGCCCGCGCGGCCCGCCACGGGGCGCCGCCGTCCGGACGCGGTGCCGTCGTTGTCGACCGGCTCGGTCGAGGACGTCCGGCCGGGGTCGCTGCTGGTCGCGATGCCGTCGCTCACCGACCCGACCTTCGCCGGCAGCGTGGTCTACGTGCTCGACCACAACGAGACCGGCACGTTGGGTGTCGTGCTCGGCCGGCCGAGCCAGGTGGCGATCCGCGACGTCCTGCCCGGGTGGTGCGACCTCGCCGTCGAGCCCGGCGTGTTCCACGTGGGCGGGCCCTGCGAGACCGACACGGCGCTGTGCCTGGCCGCCAGCCCGCGCGGCCCCCTCACCGGGGACAGCGGCCTGCGGCGGGTCGCAGGCGAGGTGTGCCTGGTCGACCTCGACGTCGACCCGGTGGAGCTGGAGGGCCTGGTGACCGGGCTGCGGGTGTTCGCCGGCTACGCCGGCTGGTCCCCCGGTCAGCTCGCCGACGAGGTCGCCGAGGGCGCCTGGGCGTGCGTCGACGGCTCGCCGGACGACGTCCTGACCGACCTGGCCGGCCCGCAGCTGTGGCGGCGGGTCCTGGGCCGGCAGACCGGCCGGCTCGGCGTCCTCTCGACCGCCCCGGCCGACCCGTCCGCCAACTGAGCCCCACCGGACCCGTCGCCGTGCAGCGCGGCCGGCTGGGATCTGGTAGGAAAGACGTCGGAGAGGGGCGGTCTGGGGAAGAGGCCGCCCCTCTCCGCACGTCCGGGCCCGGATCGCCCCCGCCCGGATCGCGCCGATCCTGGCGCCTGCCGGGAGCTCTAGAGCCCGACGGCCGCGAGCAGTTCCGGGTGAGCCGCGCCGTCCACCGTCTCCCCCTCCGGCGGAGGGGGGATGTCACGGGGCCCGTGGTCGGCGAGCGACACCGTGACCGGGAGCTCCTGGCCGGGCAGCTCGGTGACGTACTGCACCAGCAGGTCCGAGGAACCGTCGACGGCGACCGTCCACCCCGCCGGTGAGGCGAAGACGCTGCTGAGCCGGCCGTCGATGGACCGCTGGCCCTCCCACGTGTAGTCACCGGTGCGGAAGGCGGCCGGGTCGTCGTCCTCGGCGGTGGCGAGGTTGAGGACGAGCCGCACCAGCACGTCGGCCAGCGGCGCGCTGGCGTCGGCGCCGACCGGGGCGGCGGGCCTGCGCACGTAGGTCGCGGGCGGCAGCTCCGCGGCGGTCAGCGCCTCCGCGAGGCCGGGCACGTCGCCGAACCAGAGGGCGTCGGCGGTGAAGAAGACGGTGCGGACGTCGTCCGGGCGGCCGTCCCCGTGGCTGGTGACCGCCTGCGCCCGGCCGACGTCGTCGCTGTAGTCGATCTCGCCGGTCAGCGTGAGCACGGAGCCCTCGGCGAACGGGGCCGCGACGACGAAGTCGGCGCCACCGGCCTCCTCGTTGGCCGCCAGCACCCCGGCCAGGACGCCGGCCTCGGCATCGGTCACCGGGTCGCCGGGCTCCCGGTCGGCCGCCCCTGCCGAGCAGGCGGCCCCGCACAGCAGGGCGCCGGCGAGGCCCGCGGCCAGCAGGGCGGGACGACGGCGCGGCGGCATGCGGTCAGCGTAGGCAGCACGCGGGCCGCCGACCGGCGCACACGCGGCGCGGGCCACCGGGTCCGGGGAACGCGACAGGGCCCGTCCCCGGCCGGGGGCGGGCCCTGTGGCGCTCGGGCTCGGGCGGTCAGCGCTCGATGTCGCCGCGGATGAAGGCCTCGACGGCGTCGCGGGCCTCGCTGTCGCTGTACTGCACCGGCGGCGACTTCATGAAGTACGACGACGCGGACAGGATCGGGCCGCCGATGCCGCGGTCCTTGGCGATCTTCGCGGCGCGGACGGCGTCGATGATGATGCCGGCCGAGTTCGGGGAGTCCCAGACCTCGAGCTTGTACTCCAGGTTCAGTGGGACGTCGCCGAACGCGCGGCCCTCGAGCCGGACGTAGGCCCACTTGCGGTCGGTCAGCCACGGCACGTGGTCCGACGGGCCGATGTGCACGTTGTCCTTGCCCATGTCCCGGTCGACCTGGCTGGTGACGGCCTGGGTCTTGGAGATCTTCTTGGACTCCAGGCGCTCGCGCTCGAGCATGTTCTTGAAGTCCATGTTGCCGCCGACGTTGAGCTGCATCGTGCGGTCCAGCTGCACGCCGCGGTCCTCGAACAGCTTCGCCAGCACCCGGTGGGTGATGGTCGCGCCGACCTGGCTCTTGATGTCGTCACCGACGATCGGCACCCCGGCGGCGGTGAACTTGTCCGCCCACTCCTTCGTGCCGGCGATGAACACCGGGAGGGCGTTCACGAACGCGACGCCGGCGTCCAGGGCGGCCTGGGCGTAGAACTCGGCGGCCTGCTGCGAGCCGACCGGCAGGTAGCAGACGAGCACGTCGGCGCCGGACTCGCGCAGGGCGGCGACGACGTCCACCGGCTGCTCGTCGGACTCCTCGATGGTCTCCCGGTAGTACCGGCCGAGACCGTCGAGCGTGGTGCCGCGCTGGACGGGGACGCCCAGCGGCGGCACGTCGCAGATCGAGATGGTGTTGTTCTCGCTGGCGACGATCGCCTCCGAGAGGTCGCGACCGACCTTCTTGGCGTCGACGTCGAACGCGGCGACGAACTGCACGTCCGAGACGTGGTACTCGCCGAACCGCACGTGCATCAGGCCCGGGACGGAGCCGGTCTCGTCGGCGTCCCGGTAGTAGTGCACGCCCTGCACCAGCGACGCGGCGCAGTTGCCGACGCCGACGATGGCGACCTTGACGGCTCCCATGGGTTTCCTCTCTCCGTTGGACCCGCAGGTCCCTCGTCTGTCCGGGGCGGTGGACCGCCCCCGGGCCCCGGTCAGGGCGTGCGACCGTCGTCTCCGGCCGCGCCCTCCCGGTGCCCCGTGTCTGTCGGCGCCGTGGTGACCGGTGTCGTGGTGGTCGGTGTCGTGTCCGTGAGCTCCCGGTCGATGAGCTCGGACAGCCAGCGGACCTCCCGGTCCACGGACTCCAGCCCGTGCCGCTGCAGCTCGAGCGTGTAGCGGTCCAGTCGCTGCCGGGTCCGCGCCAGTGAGGCCCGCAGTCCTTCCCGCTGCCGCTCGACGGTGCGCCTGCGGCCCTCGAGGATCCGCAGCCGCACGTCCGCGGCGGTGTGCCGGAAGAAGGCCAGGTGGACGCCGAAGTGGCCTCCGTCGTCGTACGCCTCCGGGCCGGCCTGGCTGACCAGTTCCTGGAAGCGCTCCTTGCCCTCCGCGGTGATCGTGTAGACCACCTTTCCCCGGCGGCCGGTGAGCGGCGGTGCGTCGGCCGGAAGCAGCTCCCCCCGGCCGGGCTCGGCGGTGGTGACGAACCCGGCCGCGTGGAGTCGCTTCAACGCGGGGTACAGCGAGCCGTAGGAGATGCTGCGCAGGCCGCCGAGCACCTGGCTGAGCTGCTTGCGCAGCTCGTACCCGTGCATCGGCGACTGCTGCAGCAGGCCGAGGATGGCGAACTCGAGCACTCCGCCCTCCCCAGCTCCCTGCCGGTCGATGTATCGAGACGATACATCGATCGGTGAACGAGGGGGCAACACGTGGTCACCCGGTCGTGGCGCGCAGGCTGCTCCGGCCGCCGAGAGCCGTTCGCGGACCCCCGCCGGCCGCCCCCCGGTGCGTACCCTGGCCCGGTGCCCGGACGACGCTCCGTCGTGGACTACTCGCTGCAGCGGCGAGCCGTCCTCGCGGGCGTGCAGGCGGGGCGCACGAGCCTGTACGAGGTCTGCGACGCCAGCCCCTACCTGACCCGTGCGGCGCGCTACCACGGCGACCCGACCGACGAGCCGTGCCCGATCTGCCGCGGACACCGGCTGACCCTCGTCAGCTACGTCTACGGTGACCGCCTCGGTCACGTGTCCGGGCAGGCCAAGACGCACGTCGAACTGGCGCGGATGGACGGCAAGCAGGAGGAGTTCTCGGTCTACGAGGTGGAGGTCTGCCGCGGGTGCGGCTGGAACCACCTCGGCCGCTCCTACGTCCTCGGTCGGGAACCGGAGCCCGGTCGACGGCCGGGCCGGAGCCCGCGGCGGGCCGCCACCGAGTAACCGAGAGCACTCCGGATCGGGAACACCGCGCCGCCGTCCCGGTCGTTGTACCGCGGGGCGGCCATACACGAGCCGGCCGGGGTGAATCGTGTCGCAACGCCGCGGATCTCCCCCGTTCTCACAGCTGCACACGCCACGCTGGGTAGCGGGACGAACTCGTCCCGTCCCACACCACTGCCAGGAAGGGGCTCGCGCGTGCCCTCCCACGACGAGACGTCACCGGTCGGACCGGGCGCCGGCTCGGTCCGCCGGCCTCCGCCCGCCCGTCCCGGCGGGGCCGGCCGCGGCCGGACGACGGCGTCCCGCTCCGGTTCGGGCTCGGGCGGGAACCGGCCGCCGGGCAACGGCGGTGGCCGGCCGCCGGCGTCCGGTGGACGCGGTGGCAACGGAAGGGGCGGGAGCGGCGGCCGCAAAGGCAGGCCGGCCCGCACGAAGAAGCAGCGCCGCCGCCGCCGGCTGAAGATCGCCGCCGGCCTCCTCGCCGGGATGTTCGTGCTGCTCGCGGTGTTCGTGGGCGTCGTCTACGCGACGACCGAGGTGCCCGACCCCAGCAGCGTCCAGAACGCCCAGACGACCGTCGTGTACTACGCCGACGGCACCACCGAGATGGGGCGCCTGGGCGACGAGAACCGCACCAACGTCTCGCTGGACCAGGTGTCGGAGCCCGCCCGCAACGCGATCCTCGCGGCGGAGAACCGGAACTTCTACGCCGACCCGGGCATCTCGTTCACCGGCATCGTCCGCGCGGCCTGGAACAACGTGACCGGCGGCTCGACGCAGGGCGGGTCGACGATCACCCAGCAGTACGTCAAGAACGCCTTCCTGACCCAGGAGCAGACGTTCAGCCGGAAGTTCCAGGAGCTGTTCCTGGCCATCAAGCTGGACAACGAGTACTCGAAGGACGAGATCTTCGAGAACTACCTCAACACCATCTACTTCGGCCGCGGCGCCTACGGCATCGAGGCGGCGGCCAACACCTTCTTCGGCGTCCCGGCCAGCGCGCTGACCGCCGAGCAGGGCGCCGTCCTCGCCGTCCTCATCCGCAACCCGTCGAACAACGACCCCGAGGTCAACCCGGAGGGCGCGCTCAGCCGGTGGGAGCGGGTGCTCGACGCCATGGAGGGGGAGGGCTGGCTCACCGCCGACCAGCGCGCCGCCGCGGTCTACCCCCCGGTCATGCCGCGCACCGGCTCCAACCTCGGCATCCCCAGCGGTCCCGAGGGCCTGGTGGTCCAGCAGGCGCTGGCCGAGCTGCGGGCCAAGGGCTACACCGAGCAGCAGATCCTGGCCGGCGGGCTGCGGATCACGACCACCATCCAGAAGCCGGCGCAGGACGCGGCGATCGCCGCCGTGGCCGACGTCATGGAGGGCGAGCCGGAGAACCTGCGGCAGGCGCTGGTGGCCGTCGACCCGCGGACCGGTGCCGTCGTCGCCTACTACGGCGGGCCGAACGGGACCGGGACCGACTACGCGCAGGCGCAGCGCCAGCCCGGCTCCTCCATGAAGCCCTACGTGCTGGCCACCGCCCTGGAGCAGGGCATCGGCGTCCAGTCGCGCCGTGACGGCTCCTCACCGCAGACCTTCCCCGACCGCGAGGCCCCGGTGCGCAACTCCGGCGGCGCCTCCTGCGGCAGCTGCACCCTGGTCGAGGCGATGACCCGCTCGCTGAACACCACCTTCTACGGGCTGGCCTACGAGGTCGGGCCGGAGAACGTCCGCGCGACGGCGCTGGCCGCCGCCGGGCTGCCGGAGACGTGGCAGGGCGGGTTCCTCGAGGGGCAGACGATCCTGGCCAACGCCGACGGCGGCACCGGCTCGGCCATCGGCATCGGCGAGTACGAGATGCGCCCCATCGACCAGGCGCACGGCTTCGCCACCCTCGCCGCCGGCGGCGTGGAGCGCAGCCCGTACTTCGTCGCGCGGGTGACCGACAGCACCGGCGCGGTCCTGCTCGAGTACGGCGGTGACCCCGGTGAGCAGGTCATCCCGGCCGACGTCGCCGGGGACACGACCTACGCGCTGCGCGACGTCGCGTCCTACTCCCGCCGCTCCCTGGACGGCAACCGCCCGGTGGCCAGCAAGACCGGCACCCAGGGGCTCAACGCGACCGACAACTCCGACGCCTGGATGGTCGGGTACACCCCGTCGCTGTCGACGGCGGTGTGGATGGGCACCGACGGCCGGGAGCCGATCGTCAACGCCGGCGGCTCGATCATCTACGGCTCGGGCCTGCCCGGTGCCATCTGGCAGCAGTTCATGAACGCCGTCCTGGCCGGGACGCCGGAGGAGCCGCTGCCCGACGAGCCGGTGATCGACGCCGACCGCAGGGGGCCGCCGCCGAGCGAGACCGCCGCCCCGCCGACGTCGGAGGCGCCGCAGACGACGCAGCCGGCGCCGACCACCACCGTCGAGGAGCCCGAGGACACCCCGCCGCCGGCACCCGAGCCGACGCCGACGCCGACCCCCACGCCCACGCCCACCCCGACGCCTCCCCCGACCGCTCCCCCGACGCCTCCCCTGCCGGGGACCCAGGCGCCGGGCAACGGCGGCGGCGGGCCGGGCGGGCCGGGCGGGCCTGGCGGCGGCGGTCAGGGCGGTCAGGCCGGCGGGCAGGTGCAGCAGCCCGTCCCCGCCGGCTGAGCGCCCGGCAGACTGGCGCGGTGACCTCCGCGCAGCACCCTCCGGACCCCTCGGACAGCTCCGCTGCCGGGGGGTCCGTGCCGTTCCGGGGGACGCCGTCCCCGCCGGCGGGTCCGGACCGGGTCGAGCCGGCGGGTCCGGACCGGGTCGAGCCGGCGGGTCCGGACCGGGTCGTGCCGACCTGGACCGACCGGGTGGTCGCGCAGGCCGCCGAGGCCGTCGGCGGCCCGTGGGGACGGCACGCGGTCACCGGCCGGGCGCTGTTCTGGACCCCGCTGCGGGTCTGCCTGCTGTTCACCACGACGGTGCTGGCGCTCGCGTGGGTGAAGCAGGCCCCCTGCTCGTCGGGCAACTGGGCGGGCAGCCTGCAGTACACCCACTTCTGCTACAACGACGCCATCCCGCTGTGGGGACTGCACGGCCTGGACCAGGGGGCCGTCCCCTACCTGGACTCCGCGGTCGAGTACCCGGTGCTGACCGGTGGGTTGATGGCGGTCGCGGCGGGGCTGGCTCGTGCCTACGGCGGGATCTCCGGCGACCAGGGACCCTTTCCCGGAGTTCCGGCGGTGCAGGCCTACTACGTGGTCACCTGCCTGCTGCTGGCGCTGCTGGCCCTCCTGGTGACGCGCACGGTCATGGCGCTGGCCGGGCGCCGGCCGTGGGACACCGCGATGGTCGCCCTCTCGCCGCTGCTGCTGGTGCACGCCTTCACCAACTGGGACCTGCTGGCCGTCGCCCTGACCGGGCTGGGCATGTGGGCGTGGGCGCGGCAGCGGGAGGTCCTGGCCGGTGCGCTGCTCGGGCTGGCGATCGCGGCGAAGTTCTACCCGTTGCTCGTGCTCGGCGCGTTGCTGCTGCTGTGCCTGCGGGCCGGGCTCTGGCGCACCTGGCTGCGGGCCGCCGGTGCCGCCGTCGTCGCCTGGCTGGCGGTCAACGTGCCGGTCGCGCTGCTGGCGTTCGACAACTGGGCCACGTTCTTCACCTTCAGCCGGGAGCGCCGGGCCAACCCCGAGACGCTGTGGAACCTGGCCATCACGCTGTCCGACGGCCGCGCGTTCGACGGGCCGCTCGCCGAGGGGCAGCCGCCCTCGGTGCTCAACGCCGTCGTCACGGTCGTGCTGCTCGCCTACGGGCTGGGCGTGGCCTGGCTGACGCTGGCCGCTCCCGTGCGGCCGCGGGTAGCGCAGGTGGCCTTCCTCCTGGTCGCGGGCTTCCTGCTGCTCAACAAGGTGTGGAGCCCGCAGTTCTCGCTGTGGCTGCTGCCCCTGGCCGTGCTCGCCCGGCCGCGCTGGCGCTCGCTGCTGCTGTGGCAGGCCGTCGAGGCGCTGGTGTGGGGGGTGACGATGCTCTGGTACCTCGGCACCGCCAACCGCGGCATCGACCAGGAGTGGTTCTGGATGGTCGTCGTCACCCGGGACGTCGCGGTCGTCGGACTCGTCGTGCTGGTGGTGCGCGAGATCTGGCGGCCCGACTCCGACGTCGTCCGCACCAGCTGGCCCGGCGTCGACGACCCCGCCGGCGGCGTGCTGGACCGTGCGCCCGACCGGCTCGCGCTCACCGGCCGGAGGACGGCGCCGCGGCTCAGCCGATCGCGGACCTGACGAGGGCGACCTCCTCGGCGTGGGCCGCGGCGTCGCCCGGGGTCTCCAGGACGATCGGCGCGTCGGCGGCCCGGGCCACGTCCAGCAGCACCTCGGGTGGGATCTCGCCGCCGGCCAGCGGCGCGTGCCGGTCGCGGCTGGACCCGGCCGCGTCGCGGCTGTTGTTGAGGTGCACGACGTCGATCCGGCCGGTGAGCGCGCGGACGTCGTCCACCGCCGTCTCGAGGTCCCACCCGGCGGCCCAGGCGTGGCAGGTGTCCAGCACGAAGCCGGTGCCGAACCCGCCGACGGCCTCCCACAGCCGCGCCAGCGCGTCGAGGTCGCGGGCCATGGCGTTGCCGCCGCCCGCGGTGTTCTCGATGAGCAGCGGGACGGCGAAGCCGCCGGCCTCGGCCTGGCGGGCGAAGGTCTTGCGCCAGTTGTCGACGCCGGCGGCCGGGTCGTCCGCGGCAAGCACGTGACCGCCGTGCACGACCAGCCCCAGCGCGCCGACGGCCGCCGCGGCGTCGGCATGCTGGCCCAGCAGCTTGCGGCTCGGGATGCGGATGCGGTTGTTCGTCGTGGCCACGTTGAGCACGTAGGGGGCGTGGACGACGACGGTGACCTCCCCCTCGCGCAGCGCGTCGGCGTCCGGCCGGGGCCGGGGCGCCTTCCACCCCTGCGGGTCGCCCAGGAAGACCTGCACGCCGTCGGCGTCCATCTCCGCCGCGCGGGCGATCGGGCCGCCGTCGAGCAGCTCGCCGGCCTCGGTCAGGCCGGGGCCGACGTGTACGCCGATCGGGTGCGTCGCCATGGGACCGACGGTAGTTCCGGCCGGCGACAGGTTTGCGCGTAACCCGGGACACACATCATCGTTCCTGCACCGTGACGGGGGTTACTCCCCGGTAGCTCGACGGAGGGTGTGCACGGACATGGCGACCGGTCGGATCCGACGCAGCGCCCGGCGGGGCCTCGCCGGGGCGCTCCTGCTCTGGCTGGCCATCCTGGGGACGTCGGTGCTCGTGGCGCCCCGTGCCCACGCCGACCCCAACGGCCGGGTGGACCCGGTGGTGGAGGTGGTCATCCGGGACCTCACGCCGCACTACGTGTCGATCGACGACGGCGACACCGTGCGCTTCACCAACCAGATCCCGGACAAGACCGTCCAGGTCGGCGGCGGGGGTCTGCTGCCGTCACTGGTGAGCGTGACGGTGCGGACCGAGGTCACGCTGACCATGCCCACGGGGACCCGGGTGCTGCCGCCCGGTGCCTCCTGGGACGAGACCTTCGACCGCGACTGCTCGCTGCCCGGCGTCGTCGACGTCTGCCTGATCGGCTACACCTACCGGCTGCAGAGCAACGCCTCGCTGACCGCGGCGCTCACCGACGCGGTGTTCCGCCTGCTCCCTCCGCTGCCGGTGCCCACGCCGTTCGTCGTCACCACGCTGCCGCTGCCCAACCTGCCGGGGGTCGACCTGCCGCAGCTCCCGGTGATCGACGTCCCGACCCTGCTGCCCGGTGTCGGCGAGGTCCTGCCGCAGCTCGTCCCGCAGGGGGAGGCGCCCGCGCCGGCGCAGCAGCCCGTCGTCCCGTCGGCGCCGGCGGCGTCCGGCGTCGACGGGCTCCCCTACGCCTACGACACCGGGCTGGGCGCGGCGGACATGTCGCCGACCGGGGGCGGGGTGGCGGTGCTCGACCTGAGCCGGTTCACGCCGGCCTCGGGGGCGTCGGCCGGCGCCGGGGCCGCCGCGGGCGGATCCGGTGGGCGCGCAGGGAGCTACGACGGCGCCCCGGTGCCGGTGTTCGGCCGGCTGTCCGGGCTCGGGGAGGCGCTGGACGAGGAGAGCGCGAGCAGCGCCGACCCGGCCGACCCGGCCGCCGGCCCGCTCCCGCTCCCCGCGCTGCTCGCCATGGTGGCGCTGGCGGCGGCCACGGCCGCCCTGGTCCGCACGCACCTGGCCACCCGGTCGACCGGCGGGTCGCCCCGCTCGCGCTGAGCACCCCGCCGGGCGCCGTCCCTCGCTGCCCGGCCGCGCACGTCCGGGGTGGTCCTGTGGACGGCGGCGGAGGGTCGTCCCCGGCGCTGGTAGCCTGTGCGGTGGCGCGTTCTCCTCCCGCTCCCGCGGGGGTGGGGCGCGCGACGCATGTACGACCCTCCTGCTGCAGATGCACTGCAGCCGCCGAGACCAGAGGAGGTGGGGTTTCTCCATGCGCAACTACGAACTGATGGTCATCCTCGACCCCGAGCTGGAGGAGCGCACGATCGCTCCCTCCCTCGACCGGTTCCTGACCGTCGTCACCAACTCCGGTGGCACGGTGGGCAAGGTCGACATCTGGGGCCGTCGCCGGCTCGCCTTCGAGATCAAGAAGCAGATCGAGGGCATCTACGCCGTCATCGACATCAACGCCGAGCCCGCCGCGGTGGCCGAGCTCGACCGGCAGCTGAACCTCAACGAGTCGGTCCTGCGCACCAAGCTGATGCGGCCCGAGGTCCACTGACCATGGCCGGCGAGACCGTCATCACCGTCATCGGCAACCTGACCTCCGACCCGGAGCTGCGGTTCACGCCGTCGGGTGCCGCGGTCGCCAACTTCACGGTCGCCTCGACCCCGCGGACGTTCGACCGCCAGTCGCAGGAGTGGAAGGACGGCGAGGCGCTCTTCCTGCGCTGCAACGTGTGGCGGCAGGCGGCGGAGAACGTCGCCGAGTCCCTCACCCGGGGCTCGCGGGTCATCGTCTCCGGCCGGCTCAAGCAGCGCTCCTTCGAGACGAAGGAGGGCGAGAAGCGCACCGTCGTCGAGCTCGAGGTCGACGAGGTGGGCCCCTCGCTGCGCTACGCCACCGCCAAGGTCACCAAGGCCCAGCGCGGTGAGGGTGGCGGCGGCTTCGGCGGTGGCGGCGGCGGCTTCGGTGGTGGCGGAGGCGGCGGTGGCGGTGGCGCCAGCGACCCGTGGTCGACGCCGGCCGGCCCGTCCGACGAGCCGCCCTTCTGAGCAAGGACCCCCTCGCCCCCACGCCTCGCTCCGCTCGGCGCGGGGCCCTGCGAGGGGGCCGTTCCACACCCTCACTTCCTGATCCACGTCGTACCTGGAGAACCCAGTGCCCAAGCCCCCCGTGCGCAAGCCCAAGAAGAAGGTCTGCCAGTTCTGCAAGGACAAGGCGACCTACGTCGACTACAAGGACACGACCCTGCTGCGGAAGTTCATCTCCGACCGCGGCAAGATCCGTGCCCGCCGCGTGAGCGGCAACTGCAGCCAGCACCAGCGTGACGTCGCGACGGCCGTGAAGAACAGCCGCGAGATGGCGCTGCTGCCCTACACCTCCACGGCGCGCTGACCATGAGCTCGATGAAGCTGATCCTGACGCAGGAGGTCACCGGTCTCGGGTCCTCCGGCGACACCGTCGAGGTCAAGGGCGGCTACGGCCGCAACTACCTCCTGCCCCGCGGGCTGGCCATCGTGGCCACCCGCGGTGCCGAGAAGCAGGTGGAGTCGCTGCGCCGGGCGCGGGCCACCCGCGACGTGCGCAGCCTCGAGGAGGCGCAGGCCGTGGCCGGCCGCCTCGGCGGGCTGACCGTCCGCGTGCCGGCCCGCGCCGGCGAGGGCGGCCGCCTGTTCGGGCGCGTCACCACCGCCGACGTCGCCGCCGCGGTCATCGCCGCCGGCGGGCCGGAGCTCGACCGTCGTCGCATCGAGCTGCCCAGCAGCATCAAGACGACCGGCCAGCACAAGGTCACGGTGCGCATCCACCCCGAGGTCGCCTCGGAGCTGACGATCGACGTCGTCGCCTCCTGACCCACGCACCACCCCACGAGGGGCGTCGGACTCCGGTCCGGCGCCCCTCGTGGCGTTCCCGGGCCGCTCAGGACGTCGTCCGGACGCCGGGGCGCCCGTGGGGCGGCCCTCGGCCCGTCCCGCGGGCGCCGTGCGCCGTGCGCCGTGCGCCCAGGGACCGTCCGGTGGCCCGAACGGTCGCCGGCAGCGCCGTGGCGGCGCCCCGGCCGCGTGTGGACGACGACCCGGCGAGTGACGGCTGGGACACCTGGGTCGGGCGGGCGACACGCCGGGCGGCGACACGGCGAGTTCTCCCGGATTTCTCCCGTCCACACCCGGTGCGTCGTCCCGGTGCTGGTCAGGTGCGGGATACGCGGTCGACCTCGTTCCCGTCCCCCGCTGTCTCCACATGTCGACACGCCTGTGTCCACCGACTTGTCCACAAGTTGTGCAGAACGGCGCCCACAGCGGTGTTGGACGGACCGGTCCGCCGTTCCTAACGTCCTCCCTGCCTACCCGCCCGACCGGGACCTGTCGGTGGCTCGCGGTAGGAACTCCTCGAACGCACGTTCGAGACGGGTGACGAACGTCCTGGTGCTCCCCCACCGGGCCCCGGCCGGCGGCCGGGGTCTGTGGCGGGGTGCGCCGGAGAGTGGATGGAGGAACTGACGTGGCGGTGGCCGACGACTTCAGCCGGCCCCAGGCGACGGCGCCGGAGTACGACCGCCAGCCGCCGCAGGACGTCCAGGCGGAGCAGTCGGTGCTCGGCGGGATGCTGCTGAGCAAGGACGCGATCGCCGACGTCGTCGAGCAGCTGCACAGCGCCGACTTCTACCGGCCGGCGCACGCGATCGTCTTCGACTGCATCCTCGACCTCTACGGCCGCGGTGAGCCGGCGGACGCGATCACCGTCGCCGCGGAGCTCAACCGCACCGACCAGCTGTCGAAGATGGGCGGCGCGGTCTACCTGCACACGCTGATCGCCTCGACTCCGACCGCGGCCAACGCCGGCTACTACGCCGCGATCGTCGCCGAGCAGGCCGTGCTGCGGCGGCTGGTGGAGGCCGGCACCCGGGTGGTGCAGCTGGGCTACGGCGCGGCCGGCGGCCGGGGCGACGTCGACGACATCGTCGACCGCGCCCAGCAGGAGATCTACGACGTCACCGAGAAGCGGATGAGCGAGGACTACTCGCGGCTCGAGGACATCCTCCAGCCGACGATGGACGAGCTCGACGCCATCGCCAGCCGCGGCGGGGTCAGCCGCGGCGTCCCGACCGGCATCCGCGACCTCGACGAGCTCACCAACGGCCTGCAGGCCGGCCAGATGGTCGTCATCGCGGCCCGTCCCGGTGTGGGCAAGGCCCTCGCGCTCGACACCCCGATCGCGACTCCGACCGGGTGGACGACCATGGGCGGGATCGCAGTCGGCGACCGCGTGCTCGGGTCCGACGGCCGGCCGACCACCGTGGTCGCCGCGACGGACGTGCTGACCGACCGGCCCTGCTACGAGGTGCACTTCTCCGACGGCTCGGTGATCGTCGCCGATGCCCAGCACCAGTGGCTGACCGAGACCCGGGTCGGCCGCCGCTCCGCACAGCAGGCGCGCACCGGCTGCAACCGCTACCGCAGCCAGCAGACCTCCGCCGGGGTGCGGACCACCGAGGAGATCGCCCGCACCGTCCGGTGC
This sequence comes from Trujillonella humicola, assembly GCF_046233715.1. Lineage (NCBI taxonomy): Bacteria > Bacillati > Actinomycetota > Actinomycetes > Geodermatophilales > Geodermatophilaceae > Trujillonella > Trujillonella humicola. Next base: position 99,060 of record NZ_JBJNRJ010000006.1, read on the forward strand.
GCGACCGCGGACGCACGCCTCAACCACTCCGTCACCAACGCCGCCCCGCTCGACCTGCCCGAGGCCGACCTGCCGCTGCCGCCGTACACGCTGGGCGTCTGGCTCGGTGACGGCACCTCGGTCGAGGCGCAGTTCACCAGCGTGGACCCCGAGATCGCGGTTCACATCGAGGCCGAGGGGCTCGTGGTCCAGCCGACCGGCGTCGACCGGCGGTACTCGCTCCGGCTGCCGCAGGCCGAGGTCGCCGCCCGCACGTGCCCGATGTGCGGGGAGCTGTTCGCGCCGCGGACGTCGCAGGTGCAGACCTGCCGTGGCGACCACGGCACCGTGGAGGCGCTGCTCCGCGGCCTCGGCGTGCTCGGCGACAAGCACATCCCGGCCGCCTACCTGCGGGCCTCGGCGACCCAGCGGCGGGCTCTGCTCGCCGGGCTGCTCGACACGGACGGCACCGTGGCCCCCAGCGGGGTCGTCCAGTTCGCCGTCACCAGCCGCCGGCTGGCCGAGGACGCCCGCGAGCTGATCGCGAGCCTCGGCCACCGGGTGCGGATGAGCACCCAGCGCGTGACGGGCCGCAGCGACAGCTCCTCGACCTGCTACACCCTGACGTTCAGCACCGACGACGAGGTCTTCCGCCTGGAGCGCATGAAGCTGCTGCACAAGGAGCGCGGGGCACGCACCCGCACCGCGCGGGGCGCCCGGTTCATCACCGAGGTGCGGCCGATCGCCGGCGTGCCGGTGCGCTGCATCCAGGTCGACGCCGCCGACTCGCTCTTCCTGGCCGGGCGCAGCTTCATCCCGACGCACAACTCGACGCTGGGTCTGGACATCGCGCGGTCAGCGGCGATCAAGCACCACATGTCCACGGTCATCTTCTCGCTCGAGATGAGCAAGCACGAGATCACCATGCGCCTGCTGTCGGCCGAGGCCAAGGTGCCGCTGCACCACATGCGCGCCGGCACGCTGTCCGACGAGGACTGGTCGAAGCTGGCCCGCCGGATGGGCGAGGTGGCCGACGCCCCGCTCTACATCGACGACTCGCCGAACATGACGATGATGGAGATCCGGGCCAAGGCTCGGCGGCTCAAGCAGCGCAACGACCTGAAACTCGTGGTCATCGACTACCTGCAGCTCATGACGTCGGGCAAGCGCGTCGAGAGCCGCCAGCAGGAGGTCTCGGAGTTCTCCCGGGCACTCAAGCTCCTGGCCAAGGAAATCGAGTGCCCGGTGATCGCGATGTCGCAGCTGAACCGTGGCTCTGAGCAGCGGCAGGACAAGAAGCCGATGCTCTCCGATCTTCGCGAATCCGGTTGCCTGCCGGCTGACACCAGGATCCTGCGTGCAGACACGGGGGCGGAAGTCACCATTGGTGAACTGTTCGAGAGCGGTGCCACAGATGTACCGGTCTGGGGGCTCGACGACAGCCTGCGATACGTGCGGCGCCATCTCACGCATGCCTTCTCGACGGGGCGTAAGCCGGTGCTGACCCTGACGACGGCATCCGGGAAGACGGTGCGGGCGACGGCCAACCACCCCTTTCTCACCTACGACGGGTTCCGGCCACTCGGGGAGCTAGCCGCCGGTGACCGCATCGCGGTGCCGCGGCACGTGCCGGCGCCGGACCGCATGACGGTCTGGGAGGACGACAAGGTCGTCCTGCTGGCCCACATGATCGGGGATGGCAGCTTCGTCAAGCGCCAGCCGCTGCGGTACGCGTCGATCGACGAGGCCAACCTGCGCGCCGTCACGACGGCGGCGCTGCACTTCGGCGTCGTCGCCGTCCGCGACGAGTACGAGGCGGCGCGGTGCACCACCCTGCGGTTACCGGCGCCCTTCCGGCTCGCGCGCGGCAAGCGGAACCCGATCGCGGCGTGGCTCGACGAACTCGGGCTCTTCGGCCTGCGCAGCCACGAGAAGTTCGTGCCACAGCCGGTGTTCTCGCTGCCGAAGAAGCAGATCGCGATGTTCCTGCGTCATCTCTGGGCCACCGATGGATCCGTCACGGTGAACAAGACCGGGCGCGGCGGACGCGTCTACTACGCCTCGACGAGCCGCCGGCTGGTCGACGACCTCTCGCGGCTGCTGCTCCGCTTCGGTATCTCCTGCCGGATCCGCCGGACGCGAAAGAGTGGCTACCGCGACGGCTGGACGCTCGACATCTCCGGCTGCGACGACCAGCGCCGATTCCTCGGCGAGATCGGCGTCCACGGGGCGCGCGCCGAGTCCGTGGAGCGACTGCTTGCCGTCGTCAGAGAGACGTCAGTAGGCGCGAAGTCGGACACCGTGCCAGCCGCGGTGTGGAACAGGGTTCGTTCCGTGATGGAGGAGCGAGGGATGAGTCACCGGGTCCTGGCTGCAGCGTTGGGCGCTGACCCGCACCCCTCTCGCTGGTCGAAGCATGCTCTGAGCCGCGAACGGCTTGGTCGGATCGCGGCGATCCTCGGAGACGCAGAGCTCGATATACAGGCGCTCAACGACCTCTATTGGGATGAGATCGTGCACATCGAACTCGGGCCGGAAGAAGAGGTCTACGACGTGACAGTGCTGGGGACCCACAACTTCATCGCCGACGGATTCGCTGTCTCGAACAGCATCGAACAGGATGCCGACATGGTGATGATGATCCACCGCGAGGACATGTACGAGAAGGAATCGCCTCGAGCGGGCGAGGCCGACATCATGCTGGTCAAGCACCGGAATGGTCCGACGGCCAATGTCACGGTCGCTTTCCAGGGCCATTACAGCCGATTCGTCGACATGGCCAACTGATCGCCCCGTCGAGGCCGCGGTGAGGTGACCCGGGAATCTTTGCTCCGCCCCCGAGGCGACGCTCGGACGCCTCGGCGAGGCGGGCAGCGGCCACCGCGCGGATTCCGACGGGGGTGACCGCCGGCCGGCCACCACCACCACCACCAGCAGCAGCAGCACCAGGCGGGTAGCCGCTCGGCGGTCCTTCGCGGGGTCACCCCCTCGTACGAGGACGTCGAGCGGCGCGCCGAGGTCATGTCACCTCCGGTGGCTTCGGCCCCGACGTGCCGATCGCTGCTGAGCTGGTCGAGCTGGTCGGCGCGTTGCCGAACCGGCCGATGAACCACGAGGCCGACCCCGCCTCTGCCAGGAGGCGAGGCTGCGATCGGTCATGACCCTAGTGCAATACACGACGTCGTGTAACGCTTCTCACATGGCACTCGACCAGCACGCGCAGGAGTTCCTCGACGCCGCGTCGCGTGGGCCCTCCACGCCGCTCGCGGAGACGTCGGTCGCCGACCTGCGTGCCGCCATCGACGCCCTGATCCCCGTCGGCTTCGAGCGCGAGGACGTGTGGGCGGTCGAGGAGCAGCAGATCGCCGGTGTGCCCGCGCGGCGATACGTCCCGGAGCCCGCCGTTCCCGCCACGGTCGTCTACCTGCACGGGGGCTCGTTCGTCCGTTGCGGGCTCCACACGCACGACACGCTGTGCCGCCGCCTGGCGAACCGCTCGGGCTGCGCCGTCGTCGCCGTCGACTTCTCGCTGGCGCCGGAGGCGACCTACCCCCGTCAACTGGACGAGATCGGGTCGGTCGTCGAGGCGCTCGTCCGCGGCGGAGCCACCGGCGGGGTGGGAGCCCCCGGCAGGGTCATGGTGGCCGGGGAGTCCAGCGGCGGGAATCTCGCCGCTGCCACGGCCCTCCGGCTCCGGGACGCCGGCGGTCCCGCGCTCGCCGGGCTCGTCCTGCTCGTCCCCGTCCTCGACCGCGACTCCGGCACGACCTCCCGTCGCGAGCTCGCGCAGGACTACGGGCTCTCCGACGAGCAACTGCGGTGGATGTTCGACCAGTACGCGCCGGGCGCGGCGGACGACGACCCCCTGGTCCACCCGTTCCGCGCCCGTGACCTGGGCGGCCTGCCGCCCACGGCCGTCGTCACCGCCGAGTTCGACCCGCTGCGCGACGAGGGGGAGGCCTTCGCCGGGCGGATCCGGGCCGCCGGCGCGCGGGCCGAGTACACGTGCATCCCCGGGACCATCCACCACGCCCCGCTCGTGCCGCGCAGGATCCCGGCCGGCGCGGCCGTCGTCGACACCGCCGCGGCGTTCCTGCGGACCTTCGCCGCCTGACGCGGCCCGACGAGCCATCGAGAGCGGAAGGGACGCGTGGTGCAGCGATGATGCTCACCGAGTACCTGGACCGGGCAGCGGAGGCCGTGGGGGACGAGCCGAGCCTCATCCGCCCCGACGGCACCGTCTCGCTGACCCATCGGGGACTGCAGGAACTGAGCCACCGCATCGCCCGGGCGCTCCTGCGGGACGGTCTCCGGCCCGGTGACCGGGTCGGCGTCCTGAGCAGCAACGATCCCGCCGCGCTGGCCGGCATGCTGGGCATCATCCGGGCGGGCGGCGTCTGGACCGCCGTGAACACGGCATCCGGCGCCCCGGACCAGGCGGCCTTCCTCTCCCTCGTCGGATGCCGGCGGCTGGTGCACCACCCGGACCTCGGGGACCGGGCGGCGCAGCTCGAGGAGCAGGTCCCCACCCTCGAGTCCACCGTCCGGCTGGGCGCGGCCGATCCGGACGACGACTGGGACGACTGGCTGGACGGAGAGAGGGAGAGCCCGGCCCCGACCTCCCGTTCGAGCCGGACCGGGTCGCCGCGTTGCTGCCGACGGGCGGCACCACCGGCTTGCCGAAGGCCGTCCCCGTCACGCACCGGCAGTTGCACCTCATGTGCCTGGCGTTCGCCGTGCACCTTGAGGAGCCGGCTCCGCCCCGCTACATCTGCGCCACGCCGATGACGCACGCCGCCGGGATGATGTGCCTCGCCGTGCTCGGGCAGGGCGGCACGGTGGTCGTCCACGACGGCGTGGATCCCGAGGCCGTCCTCGGCTCGATCGAGCGCAACCGCGCGAGCAGTCTCTTCCTCCCGCCCACGGCGCTCTACAAGCTGCTCGGCGAGCCGCGCGTCCGGGAGCGGGACCTCTCCTCGTTGCGGCACGTCCTCATCGCGGGCGCCCCCCTGGCGCCGGACCGTCTCGCCCAGGCCGTCGAGGTCTTCGGTCCGGTCATGGCCCAGAGCTTCGGCCAGGCGGAGGCACCCATGATGTGCACCGTCCACGGCGCCGCCGAGGTCGCCGCAGCGGCCGCCGACCCCGCCCTGCGCCACCGGCTGGCCTCTTGCGGACGGTCGTCCGTGGTCGCCCGGGTCGCGATCATGGGCGAGGACGGCGCCCTGCTCGGTCCTGGCGAGCACGGGGAGATCGTCGTCCGGTCCGGCCTCGTCACGGCCGGCTACTGGGAGGACCCGGAGGCGAGCGCCCAGACGGCCCGCCCCGGAGGTTGGTACGGCACCGGTGACATCGGCATGCGCGACGACGACGGGTTCGTCTACATCGTCGACCGCAAGCGCGACCTGATCATCTCCGGCGGCTTCAACGTGTTCCCCTCCGAGGTGGAGGCGTTCCTGCACACGCTGCCCGGAGTCGGGGACTGCGCCGTCATCGGCCTGCCCGACCCGCGCTGGGGCGAGTCCGTGACCGCCGTGGTCGAGCCGAGACCCGGTGCCGTCGTCGACGCCGATGCCCTCGTCGCCGCGTGCCGGGCCCATCTGGGCCCCGTGAAGGCCCCCAAGACCGTCATCTTCCGTGACCTGCCGCGCTCCGGCGTCGGCAAGGTGCTCAAGCGCTCCCTGCGCGACGAGTACTGGGCGACGGCCTCGCGCCGCATCTGACCGCCGCCCCCACCGCTCCCCGGGACCGCCCGAGGAGCGCCCTGTTCCCCTGCCCTGCGCACGTCGGCCGGGCAGTCGGTTGCCGTACCCATCCCCGAGGAGACCCCGTGATCGACGACTACTTCGTGATCAACCCGGTGGCGCACGCCTACAACCTGGAACCGGCCAACATCAGGAACAAGCCCGGGCAGCTGCTCTGCGACATGCTCTGGGGCCTGCACCAGACCTGGTCCCCGCCGCACGCGCAGATGACCCACGAGGAGTTCACGTCCGACTGGACCGTGGACGCTCTCGCGCAGGCTCTGTTCGTCGAGGCCGACGTCGACATCGCATCGACGCACACCCTCCGCCTCGACTCCTACTTCCACGACGGGCTGGCGGCGCGGGAGAAGACCGTCGAGGCCGCGACGCGCTATCCCGACCGGTTCCTCGCCTACGTGGGGGTGGACCCGACCGCGGGGCTCGAGACCTGCCTGCGCGATCTGGACGAGCAGATGGCCGATCTCCCGCAGGCGGTGGGCCTGAAGATGTACCCGGCGCAGGTGGAGCCGGACCGGTCCTGGCGCATGGACGACCCCGACCTGGCGTTCCCGATCATCGAGCGCGCCATCGAGCACGGGCTCAAGACCGTCGCCATCCACAAGGCCGCACCGCTGGGCCCGGTGCCGATGAACCCCTACCGGGTGGACGACGTCGACGGCGCCGCCGGTCGGTTCCCGGAGATGAACTTCGAGATCATCCACGCCGGTCTCGCGTTCACCCGGGAGACCTCGCTCGCCCTCGCCCGCTTCGCCAACGTGTACGCCAACCTCGAGGTCACCAGCCTCCTGCTGCTCAAGGCCCCGCAGATGTTCGAGGAGGTCATGGCCGAGTTCATGCTCTGGGGCGGGCCCGACAAGATCATCTTCTCTGACGGGACGATGTTCGCCCACACCCAGCCGTTCCTCGAGGCGTTCGTCGACTTCCAGTTCTCCGAGCGCACCTGCAACGGGATGGGCGTCGAGCCGCTCACCCGCGAGGACAAGGCGAAGATCCTCGGCGGCAACTACGCGCGGCTGGTCGGCCTGGACATCGACGCGGCGAGGGCCCGCATCGAGGGCGACGAGTTCGCGGTCGCGCGCGCCTCCGCCGACCGGCCGGCGCCCTACGCCGCCTGGAAGCGCGAGTTCGCCGCGGACCAGGTGGGGCTGCGGCGATGACCCGGGCACCTGGCAGCGCCCGTCCGGGTGCCGCCCCCGAGGACCGCGAGGCGGCGATCGCCGCGGCGCTCGCCTCCGTCGACGACCCGTGCAGCATCGCCGCTCAGGCGCCGATGAGCATCGGCGACCTCGGCCTGGTGCGGGACTGGCGGGTGGACGGCGGCGTGGTCACCGTCACCGTCAGCCCGACGGCGCCCTCGTGCGTCCTCATGGGCTCCATCGCCCAGGCGATCGAGGAACGGGTCGGCGCCGTCGAGGGGGTCGACAGCGTCCACGTCGAGCTGGACACCCACACGATCTGGTCACCGGAGCTCATGAGCGACGGCGGCCGGCAGCGGCTGGCGGAGCGACGTCGGACCTCGCTGCTCAGCGTGCCGGTCCGCCCCCGCCAGTGGGAGGCGGCCGGGGCCCGGGCGGGCGAGGGGGGGTGGGTCGCCGTGATCCGCAACGTCGTGGTGGGCCGACTGCTCGACGACGTCGATCCCGGCGAGGTGGAGCGGGGGCTCCAGGCCCTGCGCGAGCTGCGCGTCGAGGGCGTGGGAGTGGTCCTGGCCGGGCTGGACCTCGGGCTCCGCGACGGCAACGCCGACTTCGTCGTCACGGCCGACATCGAGGACGAGGCCGCGTACCGCCGCTACGACGAGGACCCCGAGCACAACCGGATCCGGCGGGAGGTGTTCGGCCGGCTGTGCTCCCGGATCGAGCGGGTGCAGTTCCGCCTGCCGGGCTGAGGTCGGCCCTGCGCGGGCCGGGTCGCTAGAGTCGCGACGATGTCAGGCAAGCCGGCGGCCACGCCCAGCACGCGCGGGTCGCGCGCCGGCCGACCGCCGCGGAGGGAGCTCATCCTCGACGCCCTCGAGGAGCTCCTGGTCGACACACCGCTCCGCGACCTCGGCGTGGAGCAGGTGGCCGAGCGCGCAGGCATCACGCGCACGCGGTTCTACTTCTACTACAAGTCCAAGCACGAGGCGTACGCCGCGCTGCTGGCGCGGGTGCGCCACCGGCTCACCGAGTTCTACGCGACCCAGGATTCGTGGTTCCAGCGCGGCGCGGGTGTGCGGCCACGGGAGTCGATGCTGGCCACCGTGCGCGCCGTCGTGGAGTTCTGGCTGGCACACGGTGCGGTCATGCGGGAGGGGGCCGACCTGTGGAACTCGGTGGCCGAGACTCGCACCCTCTGGCACGACGTCATCGCCATGCCCGTCGGGCACATGGTGGCGGCGATCGACCGCGAACGCCGGCGCGGCCTGGCGCCCCCGGGTCCCGACGCCGAGCACCTGGCCCTCAACCTCATCTGGCACGGCGAGCGCATGCTCTTCCTGATGCTGACCGGCGCTCCCGGCAACATGAGCGTCGACGAGCTGGTCGACAGCGCGACGACGGTCTGGATGCGAGCCATCTACCTGGACGACGACCCCGACCCGGCGGCGTTCGGCGAGACCCCTCCTCGCTGACCGGCCGGGCGCAGCGCTGCCTCCCAGCAGCGCCGCCGTCTCCCTCCCCGGCCGGCCCCGGCCGTCCCCACCGACTCGTCAGGAGTCCCCATGAAGGCTGCGGTCTACCGCGCCACCGGTCCCGCCCGCGAGGTCCTGCACGTCGAGGACCTGCCGGTGCCCGAGCCCGGCCCCGGTGAGGTCCGGGTGGCCGTCACGCTCTCGGGCGTCAACCCGACCGACTGGAAGGGGCGAGCCGGGTTCAACGGGCGACCCGGCCCCGAGACCTTCCAGGTCCCTCACCACGATGGCGCCGGTCGGGTCGACGCCGTCGGTCCAGGGGTGACCGGGCTGGCCGTGGGCCAGCGGGTGTGGGTCTTCCTCGCCGCGTTCGGCAACCGGTACGGGACCGCGGCCGAGTTCGCCGTGCTGCCCGCCGAACGGGTGGTCCCCCTGCCGGACGGTGCCTCCGACGAGCTCGGCGCCTGCCTCGGGGTCCCGGCGCTGACGGCGGCGCACTGCCTCGGCGGCGACCCGGCCGCGGTCGAGGGGCGGACCGTGCTCGTCGCCGGCGGCGCCGGGGCGGTCGGCCACTTCGCGATCGAACTCGCCAAGCAGGCGGGCGCCCGGGTCGTCACCACGGTGAGCAGCCCTGCCAAGGCCGAGCTCGCGCGGGCCGCCGGGGCAGACCTAGTCCTCGACTACCGGCGGGACGACGTGGTGGCCCGCACGCGCGAGGCCGTCGGCGAGGTCCACCGTGTCGTCGAGGTGGCCCTGGGGTCCAACCTGGAGATCGACCTCGCCGTGCTGGCGGGTGGTGGCCTCGTCGTCGTCTATGCGCAGGAGGACGAGGACCCGCAGCTGCCGACCTACCGCCTCCTGTCGGCCAACGTCTCCCTCCGGTTCGTCCTGCTCTACGGGCTCTCGCGCCGGGACCTGGACCGCGCCGTCTCGTGGACCTCCGCGGCCACCGGGGCAGGTGCGCTCTCCCCGCTGCCGATCACACCGTTCCCGCTGGACCGGATCGTCGACGCCCACCTCGCCGTCGAGGGCGGTGCGGTCGGCAAGGCCGTCGTCCGTCCCGGGGAGCCGGTGGCACCGGGACACGGGTGATCGGGACCAGTGCGCCGGGCAGCACCCCGGCGTGCCACCGTGGGGCCGTTGCGCCGCGTCGGTGTTCCACGTGGAGCGGTGGCGTCAGGTGTCCGCGCGGAGCAGGGGCGGGTGCAGGGCGGTGGCCGGGCCACGCCGGTAGAGCTGGGCCGGCCGGCCGCCGTCCCGGGTCGTCGTCTCCCCTGTCGGCTCCAGGAAGCCGGCTGAGCTGGTGACCTTGCGGTGGAAGTTCCGCGGGTCCAGCGGCCGGCCCCACACCGCCTCGTAGACCCGCCGCAGCTCGGCGACCGTGAACGACGGCCCGCAGAACGACGCGGCCAGCGACGTGTACTCCAGCTTGCCCCGGGCCCGCGCCACCCCGTCGGCCAGCACGGTGTCGTGGTCGAACGCCAGCCCGGGGGAGACCTCCTCGACCGGCGCCCAGCGGGCCGCGGCCGCATCGCTGCCGGCCCGCGGGTCCGGCGGGGCGGCGACGAGCGCCAGGTGCGCCACGGTGACCACCCGCATCCGCGGATCCCGGTCCGGCGCCCCGTACGACGCCAGCTGCTCCAGATGGGCCGCCCCCGGGGTCAGCCCGGTCTCCTCGGCCAGCTCGCGCGCGGCCGCAGCCAGGAGGTCCTCGTCCGGCCGCACGAAGCCGCCCGGCAGCGCCTCCCGGCCGGCGAACGGCTCCTCCCCGCGGCGCACGACCAGGACCTCCAGCCGGTCGGCCCGCACGGTCAGCACCACCAGGTCCACCGTCACCGCCACGGCGGGGAACGCCTGCGGGTCGTAACCACCGTCCACGACTCCAGCCTAGCGGAGTAATCGTCAGATTGACGACAATGCGAGAACCTGCTTATCGTCAGGACGACGACAACACCGAGAAGGGACTTCTCATGGCCGACATCACCCGCTATCCCCTCGTCCGCCACCTGCGCAGCTCGGCGACCGCGCACGTGCTCCGCGTCCGCAACGGCCGGGTGGTCCGGGCCGCCACGGGCGCGAGCTTCTGGTTCCGCCCGCTGTCGTCGGTCCTGTCGGAGATCCCCGTCGACGACCGCGAGCTGCCCCTGCTCTTCCACGCCCGGACCGCGGACTTCCAGGACGTCACCGTGCAGATGACGCTCACCTTCCGCGTCGTCGACCCGGCGCTGGCCGCGGCGCGAGTGGACTTCTCCATCGACCCGGCGAGCGGCCGCTGGCGGGGCACCCCGCTCGAGCAGGTGGCCGGCCTGCTCACCGAGTCGGCGCAGCAGCACGCCCTCGACCTGCTGGCCACCATCGACCTGGCGGCCGCGCTCACCCGCGGCGTGGCACCCGTGCGCGACGCCGTCGAGCGCGGCCTGGCCGCCGACCCGCGCCTGGCCGAGACCGGCATCGCCGTCATCGGGGTGCGCGTGGTGGCCGTCCGCCCGGAGGCCGACGTCGAGCGCGCGCTGCAGACGCCGACCCGGGAGCGCGTGCAGCAGGAGGCCGACCGCGCCACCTACGAGCGGCGCGCGCTCGCGGTCGAGCGCGAGCGGGCCATCAGCGAGAACGAGCTGGCCAACCAGATCGAGCTGGCCCGCCGCGAGGAGGAGCTCGTCGGCCAGCGCGGCGTCAACGCCCGGCGCGAGGCCGAGCAGGCCGCGGCCGCCGCCGAGGTCGCCAGCGAGGCGCAGGCCCGCCGTGACCAGCGCGCGGCGCAGGTCCGCGCCGACGGTGAGCGCCTGGCCGGCGCCGCCCGCGGCGAGGCGACGGCGGCCTACCTCGCCGCGCACGCCGACGTCCCGGCCGACGTGCTGCTGGCCGTCGCCGCCCGCGAGCTGGCGAAGAGCCTGCCCCAGGTCGACAGCCTGGTGCTCACCCCCGACCTGCTGGCCCCGGTGCTGGCCAGGCTGGGCGGTGCCCGGTGACGCCGGCTCCCCGGGTGGTCGTCGTCTCCCGCACCACCGAGCTGCGGGAGCTCGTCGCCCGGCACGGCACGGCGGCGCAGGCGGCCTTCTTCCTCCGCACGCGGGGCCGCGACATCGCCGAGGTGACCGAGCGGGACGCCGCGCAGACCCGGGCACTGGCCGCCGCGACGGCCGGCGTCCCGGTGGACTGGCGGCGCGGCGCCGTCGAGCGCGCCGACCTCCCCCGCTTCCTCTTCGCCCCCGAGGACGTCGTCCTCGTCGTCGGGCAGGACGGGCTGGTCGCCAACGTCGCCAAGTACCTCGACGGCCAGCCCGTGGTCGGGGTCGACCCCGAGCCCGGCCGCAACCCCGGCGTGCTGGTGCGGCACCGGCCGGGCGACGTCGCCGGGATCCTGCGGGACCGGCCGCGGCCCACGCCGCTGACGATGGTGGAGGCCGAGACCGACGACGGGCAGCTGCTGCGGGCCCTCAACGAGGTCTACGTCGGCCAGCCGACCCACCAGACGGCCCGCTACCGGCTCACCGCACCCGGGGCGCAACCAGAGCGGCAGGCGTCCTCCGGCGTCCTCGTGTCGACCGGCACGGGGGCCACGGGCTGGTGCCGCTCGGTGTCCCGGGAGCGCTCCGGCCCACCGCAGCTGCCGGCCCCGACCGATCCGCAGCTCGCCTGGTTCGTCCGCGAGGCCTGGCCCTCGCCGGCGACCGGCACCACCCGGACGCAGGGCCTGCTGGCCGACGGCGACACCCTGCAGCTCGACGCGGAGTCCGACGGGCTGGTCGTCTTCGGTGACGGCCTGGAGGCCGACCGCCTCACCCTGGGCTGGGGTCAGCGGGTCACGGTGCGCCGCTCCCGGCGCAGCCTGCAGCTGGTCTGACCGCGCGGCCGGCCGCGCGTCGGGCCCGGCGGCCGCGCGTCAGGCCTGGACGGCGACGGCGATCGGCGTGCTGAAGGCCCGGCACCACAGCAGCACCGTGCGGTACTGACCGACGTCGACGTCGGCGGGGACGACGTAGTTGGCGCTCCCGCTCGTGCCCTTGAGGCCGCCCAGGTTGACGCCGTCGTCGGGCTCCTCCTGGCCGGCCCCCGGGACCAGCCAGACGAACACGTCGACCGCCCCCTGGATGTCGATGTCCTCGAGGCGGACGAAGTAGGTGTCCCCGCTGCGGTAGACCACCGCCTCACCGGTGGCGGTGTGCCCGACGCCCTCGATCTCCCCCGAGCTGATCCGCTCCGGCTCGGCCGGCGCCGGCGGTGGCGTGCTCGACGGGGCCGGCTCCCCGGCGGGCGGCGCCCCCGGAGCAGGCTCCCCGGCGGGCGGCGCCCCCGGAGCCGTCCCGCCGCCGACCTGACCTCCGGCGGCACCCTCGCCGGGGGCGCCGCCGGCGGTCTCGGTCGGGACGGGGATCCCCTCCAGCAGGGACTCGTTCACCTCGCGGTCCACGGTGGCCGGCACGAGGACGACCGCGACCAGGGCCAGCACGGGCACCGCCCGCAGCACGCCCCGCACCCAGGGCCGCCGCGTCACCCGCGGCACCAGCAGCCGGCTCCACAGCAGGATCGCGACGACGATGGCCGCCACGATGAGCCACGACGTCACCGTCCGCGGCACCAGGGCGGCCGGCGAGATGGGCAGCAACCACAGCGCCAGCGCGGCGACCGCGGCCACACCCAGGACGACGGCCAGCTTCCGCAGCAGCGGCGACCCCCTCAGCACCCGCGCAGTGTGCCGTCACGGGCCGCCGCGTGGGCGATCCGGCGGCGCGCTGCCCGCGGACGGGCTCCCGGCCGCGCCGCAGCCCCGAGGGACGTGGGTCAGGCGGCCTCGGCCTGCAGCAGGCGGCGACGGCGGGCCTTGGGCCCGGTCGACATCTTCCACAGCTTGACCAGCTGCGAGGGCAGGTTCGTCACGGTGGTGTTGTCCAGCCACCCGTTCGGCAGGGACAACCGGAAGATCTTGTGCCAGGCCGAGTAGACCTGCTGGGGCAGCGGTGCCGAGTGGTAGTTCAGCCCGTACTCCTCGAACAGGGCCTTCACCTTCGGCGCGATCTCGGCGTACCGGTTGCTCGGCAGGTCGGGGAACAGGTGGTGCTCGATCTGGTGCGACAGGTTCCCGGTCATGAGGTGCATCGCCTTCGACCCGGAGATGTTGGCCGAGCCGAGCATCTGGCGCACGTACCACTCGCCCTTGGTCTCGCCGTCGATCGAGCGCTTCTCGAAGGTCTCGACGCCCTCGGGGAAGTGCCCGCACAGGATCACCGAGTTCGACCACAGGTTGCGCACGACGTTGGCCACGAAGTTGGCCGCCAGGGTCGGCACGAAGTTCGGGCCCGACAGCAGCGGGTGGACGACGTAGTCCTTGCGCACCTGGCGGCCGATCTTGCGCAGCACGGCCTTGCCGCGCCGGCGGAAGTCCGGGTCGCCGGTCTGCTTCTTGGCGATGACGGCGCCCAGCTCGAGGTCGTAGGCGGCGATGCCGTACTCGAAGAAGCAGGCGTTGACGAAGCTCCACACCGTCTGCAGGAGGTAGGCCGGCACCCACTTCTGGTCCTCGTCCACGCGCATGATGCCGTAGCCGAGGTCGTTGTCCTTGCCGATCACGTTCGTGTACGTGTGGTGCAGCTGGTTGTGCGAGTGCTTCCACTGCTCGGCGGGGCTGGCCATGTCCCACTCCCACGTCGTGGAGTGGATCTTCGGGTCGCGCATCCAGTCCCACTGGCCGTGCAGGATGTTGTGCCCGATCTCCATGTTCTCGAGGATCTTGGCGATCGACAGGCCGATCGTGCCGAGGACCCACGCGGGCGGGAAGCCCGAGGCCAGCAGGACGGCGCGGCTGCCCAGCTCCAGCTTGCGGTGCACGTCGATGACGGTGCGGATGTAGCGGGCGTCGGACTCGCCGCGGCTGTCGAGCACGCCCTGCCGGATCGCGTCCAGCTGCTTGCCCAGCAGCTCGATGTCCTCGGCGGTCAGGTGCGCGATCGGGTTGTCGGGCTTCTTCTGGATGACGGTCATGCGGGGGTTCCGCTCCTCTGTCTCGCTGGTCGGGGTGCGGTCAGTGGTCGATGAGCAGGACGCGGCTCAGTGGTCGATGGCGCAGGCGCCGGCGGGGGCGCTGACGCAGGTCTGGACGAGGACGCCGTCGCCGGGGGCAGCGGTGGTCACCTCGCCGGTGCGCAGGTCGCGGACGGCGCCCTCGCGCAGCGGGAGGACGCAGCCGAAGCAGATGCCCATGCGGCAGCCGCTGGGCATGAGGACACCGGCCTCCTCGGCGGCGTCGAGGATCGGGGTCGCGCCGCCGGCCTCGACGGTGGTCCCGCTCCCGGTGAACGCGACCGTGCCGCCCTCGCCGTCGGTGGCGACGACGGCCGGCCGGAACCGCTCGGTGTACAGGCGGTCGGCCAGCCCGGCGCCGGCCCAGTGCTCCTCCAGCGCGTCGAGCATCCCGACCGGACCGCAGGCCCAGGTCGGGCGCTCGGCCAGGTCGGGCACGAGCCCGGCCACCTCGGCGGCCGAGAGCATGCCCGCGGTGTCGGTGTGCTGCTCCACCAGCCGGATCCGCCCGGCGGCGGCCAGCTCGCGCAGCTCCGCGCCGAAGATGACGTCGTCGGCGGTGGGGGCGGAGTGGACGACGACGACGTCGACGTCGTCGTCCGTGGCCCGGTTGCGCAGGATCCCCATCACCGGCGTGATGCCCGACCCGGCGGTGACGAACAGCGCCCTGCGCGGACGCGGCGCGGGCAGCGTGAAGTCGCCGGTGGCCTGGTCGAGCTGGACGATCGCGCCGGGCGACGTGCGGTGCACCAGGTGGTTGCTGACCACCCCGCCCGGGATGGCCTTGACGGTCACGGTGAAGCAGCCGTCGGCCCGGCCGAGCACCGAGGTGATCGAGTAGGCGCGCCACCGGCGGACGCCGTCGACGTCGACGCCGAGGCGCACGTACTGGCCGGGCACGTGCGGTCGCCAGTCGCGGCCGGGCCGGATGACGAGGGTGGCGGCGTCCCGGGTCTCGCGGTGGACCGCCTCGATGCGGCCGCGCAGCGCCGCGCCGGAGCGCAGCGGGTCGACCAGGTCGAGGTAGTCCGACGGCAGGAGCGGGGTGGTGGCGAACTCGGCGAGCCGGAGCACGCGGTCCCGCAGCGCCGTCAGCCGGGGCCGGGCCGGGGAAGCGCTCGGCTGGGTCACGGTCATGTCTCGAGGGTTTCCCAGTGGCGGTGCTAACTACCTGTGCTCTCGACGTGAATCGGCGACGTACTCTTGTTCGCCAGGGACAAACCAGCCGGGATGGCAGGAGGCGCGGTGGCCGGGGACGAGTCGCCCTTCCCGCCCGGGGTGGCCGCGGCGCTGACCGAGCAGCTGCCCGCCGTCGCGGAGTCGACGATCGCGGCCATCGTCATCGAGGTCCCCAGCTACGCCGACGCGTTCGGCGGGGACATGGGCAGGACCATCGACCGCGCCGTCCAGCTCGCCCTGGGCGGGTTCCTCAGCCTGGCCACCGGTGGCGCCGACCCCAGCCGGCCCGTGGGCCCGGCACTCGACGGCGCCTACGCCCTCGGCCGCGGCGAGGCGCGCAGCGGCCGGTCGATGGACGCGCTGCTGGCGGCCTACCGGGTGGGCGCGCGCGTCTCCTGGCGGCACATGAGCAGCGCGGCCGTCGCGGCCGGCATGTCGCCGGCGCACCTGGCCCGCTTCGCCGAGCTGGTCTTCGCCTACATCGACCAGCTGTCGGCCTCGTCGGTGGCCGGCCACGCCGACGAGCTGGCCTCCACCGGCCGCGCCCGCCGCCGGCACCTGGAGCGGCTGGCCGCGGTGCTGCTCGCCGGGCGGCCGCTGCACGACCTGACCGCCGCCGCCGAGCGGGCCGAGTGGCTGCCGCCGCGCACGCTGACCGCCGTCCTGCTGCCGGAGACGCAGGTGCGCGCCGCGCTGTCGGCCCTGGACGTGCGGACGCTGGTCAGCAGCGACGAGCTCCCCGACGCCGGGGCCGGCCTCGAGCGGGTCGTGCTGCTCGTGCCGGACGCCGAGGGGCGCGGGCGGTCCGCACTGCTGGCCGCCCTCGACGGGCGGGAGGCGGTGGTCGGGCCGCCCCGGCCGTGGGCGCGGGCGCAGGCCTCCCACGCCCGGGCGCAGCGGGCCCTGCAGCTGGGGCTGCGCGCCGAGGGCGACGCGCCGCTGGACACCGAGGAGCGGCTGGCCGAGCTGGTGCTGCGCGCCGACGCCACCGCGCTCGGCGATCTCCGGTCACGGGTGCTCGCCCCGCTGGACCGGGTCGGCGCCGCCGCTCGCGAGAAGCTCACCGAGACGCTGCGCTCCTGGTTGCTGCACCACGGCCGGCGCGACGCGGTGGCCGCGGAGC
This sequence comes from Trujillonella humicola, assembly GCF_046233715.1. Taxonomy (NCBI): domain Bacteria; kingdom Bacillati; phylum Actinomycetota; class Actinomycetes; order Geodermatophilales; family Geodermatophilaceae; genus Trujillonella; species Trujillonella humicola. The sequence goes on from NZ_JBJNRJ010000006.1 coordinate 115,732, forward strand.
TGTTCGTGCACCCGCAGACGGTCCGGTACCGGATGGGGCAGCTGCGCGAGCTCTTCGGCGACCGGCTCGACGACCCGCGCACGGTGCTGGAGCTGACGCTCGCCCTCGCCGTCCCGGCGAGCTGACGGGCACCTCCCACCCGCCGTCCAGGGGGTTCACAGCTGCGCGGAGCAGCGTCGAGCCATGACCCGGACCACCGCGCACCGCCCCGTCGTCCGCGAGCGGACGGGCGCCCACCCGTGGGTCCGCCGTCCCGGGCCCGCGGGTCCGCCCGACCTGACCGGCGAGCTCGCCGTCCGCGTGGCCCGCGCGGCGCTGGCGGAGCACCCGGGCGCGGTCGTCCGCACCGTCGAGGTGGACGACGGCGGCCGCTTCACCGCACGGCTGGCCACGCCGCTGGGCGAGCGGGTGGTCGTCCGGCTGGACGCCGACCTCGCCGTCCTCGGCTGGATCGTCGAGCCGGTCTGACGCCGGTCAGGCGGCGCCCAGCACCGCGACGAGGAAGTCCGATGCCGGCGTGAACGGGTGCAGGTGCCAGGTCGACAGCAGCACCGACGGTGCCAGGCCCGCGCTCGCGGCATCGGCGAGGAAGTCGTCGAAGGCGTAGTCGCGGCCGGCGCCGAAGCCGACCACCGCTCGCCCCGCGGGCGCCAGGTGGGCGCGGAACCGGCGCAGCACCTCCACCCGCGTGCTCGGGGCGAGGAACGTGACGACGTTGCCGGCGCACACGATCGCGTCGAACCGGTCGGGCAGGTCCAGCTCGGCCAGGTCGCCCACCAGCCAGCGCGGTCCGGGGTGGTCCTCCTCGGCGGCGGCGATCAGCACCGGGTCGACGTCCACCCCGACGACGTCGTGCCCGGCGCGGCCCAGGTGGCCGCCGACGCGGCCCGGCCCGCAGCCGGCGTCCAGCACCCGGGAGCCGCGCGGCAGCATCGCGTCGACCAGCCGCGCCTCGCCGACGATGTCGGTGCCCTGCGCGGCCAGCCGGCGGAACCGCTCGACGTAGGCCGGCGAGTGCCCCGGGTCTGCCTCGGTCATCCGCACCCATGCGCTCGGCTCGGTCATCCCCCCATCCTCTCCGGCCGCGGCGGCACCTCGCCGGTCAGGTGCGCACGTGCTCCTCGAGGCCGCGGCCGGGGTGCCAGGCCAGGATCCGCAGCGCCGTCCGGTCGGCGGTGTGGCCGGTCCACACCACCTCGGTCAGGTCCAGCCGGAAGAGGTGCGCGCCCTCGGCAGCGTCCCCGGCGTCCCCGGCAGCGCCCTCGTGGACCGCCCGCCCGGCCACCTTCGCCTCGCCCGGCCAGCGGGTGCCCCCCTCTCCGGGGTCCACGGTCGGGCTGTGCACCGCCACCCGCGGGTCGCGCAGCAGGTCGCGGGCCTTCACGGCACCGGCCATGGAGCCCAGCCGCAGCTCGCCGTCGGCGGCGAACTCCACCTCCGTGCCGCTGATCCGCGGCGCGCCGTCGGCCCGCAGCGTCGCCATCGTGGCGTGCGGGGACGAGGCGAAGGCGGCGCGCACGAGCGCCGCCAGGTCCGGGACCTCGGCCGCGACGTCCGCCCAGCGCGCCATGCCGGGCAGTGTGCTCCGTCAGGCCCCTCTGCAGGGACCCGGTGCGAGCCTGCGAGTGCCGGGGGCAGAGGGGTCCTTCATCAGCGGGGAACGCGCCAGTCCGGCGGGTCGGCCGGGTGCAGGGCGGGGTCGTCGGCGACGAAGGTCCGCACCGGTCCCGGCGGGGTCCGCGGCCCCTCGAACCGCACGGTCACCCGGCCGATGCCCCGCCCCCACACCCAGCCGGCGCCGAGCTCGTCGTGCCGCACGTCCTGGCCCGGCCACCAGCGCCGCTCGGCGGGCAGCTCCGGCTCGGGCTCCGGCTCCGGAGCGACGTCGTCCTCCCCTCCTCCCGCCGACGTGGCCACGTCGGCGGGCTCCTCGGCGAAGAGGTCGCCCTGCGCGTACAGCGACAACCCGGAGACGCCGACCCCGAGCAGCCGCAGGCCACCGGCGGTGCCGGCCTCGTCGAGCAGCCGCCGGGCGATGCCCGCGATCTGCCGGGGGTCGTCGGTCGGCTGCGGGAGCGTCTGCGAGCGGGTCAGCGTCGTGAAGTCGTAGCGGCGCAGCTTGAGCGTCACGGTCCGGCCCGAGTAGGCGGCCGCGCGCAGCCGGCCGCCGACGCGGGCGGCCATCGCGTCGATCTCCCGTCCCAGGACCGCGCGGTCGGTGAGGTCGCGCTCGAAGGTCTCCTCGGCCGACACGGACTTGGTCTCCCGGTCGGGGACGACGGCGCGGTCGTCCTCCGCGCGGGCCAGCGCGTACAGCCCGGCGCCGTGCGCCCGGCCCACCAGCGCGACCAGGTCCGGCAGGGAGCGCGCGGCCAGGTCCCCGACCGTGCGCACCCCGACGGCGTGCAGCCGCTCGGCGGTGGCCGGGCCGACGCCGCCCAGCGTGGTGACCGGCAGGGGGTGCAGCACCTCGATCTCGGTGCCCGGCGCGACGACGACGAGGCCGTCGGGCTTGTCCAGCTCCGAGCCGAGCTTGGCCATGAGCTTCGAGCTGCCGATGCCGACCGAGCCGGTGACCCCGCCGGTGGCCGCGGCGATCCGCTCCTTGAGCCCGCGCGCCAGCGCCGTGACGCCGTCGACGGTCAGGTCGTTGGCCGGATCGGCGGCCAGGTCCACGTAGGCCTCGTCGATCGACACCGGCTCGACCAGCGGCGACAGCTCCCGCAGCAGGCCCATGACGACGTCGGAGGTCGCCCGGTACGCGCCGAAGCGGCCGCCGAGGAACGCCGTCCCCGCCGGGCACCGGCGGCGCGCCTCCGCGGTCGACATCGCCGAGCGCGCCCCGTAGGCCCGCGCCTCGTAGGAGGCGGTGGCGACGACGCCGCGGCCGCCGACCCCGCCGACGACCACCGGCCGGCCGCGCAGCGAGGGCTTGTCGCGCTGCTCGACGGCGGCGAAGAACGCGTCGAGGTCCAGGTGGAGCACGCTGGCCTCTCGACGCACGTCCCCCATCCTCGCGCGTCCGGGGGACACGCCCGGGTGAACCGGTACGAAACCGTTCCCCGACCGGTTGATCGTCGGCCCGCCGGGCTGGGAGTCTGCGGGTACCGACCCGCACGAACCCAGGAGGACCGTGAGCGCCGCCGCGACCGTGTTCCTCGTCGTCGGCGGGATCGGCGTCGCGCTGCTGCTCGTCTCCCTCGTCGTCGGCGAGATCGGATCCCTGGCACTGGACGCCGACGGCGGGCCCTTCTCCCTCGAGGCGGTGGCCGCGCTGCTGGGCGGGGTCGGCTTCGGCGGCGCGGCGACGATCGCCCTTCTGCCCGAGGACGTGGCGGGGACGGCGGCCGTGCTCATCGGCCTGCTCGTCGGCCTCGCGCTGGCCGTGCCGCTGGCGTGGGTGGCGATCCGGCTCTCCCGCGCGTTCCGCGACATGCCGACGACGCCGACGCTGACCCGCCACCACCTGGCCGGCGCGCAGGGCGTCGTCGTCTCCGCCATCCCGGCCGCCGGCTACGGCGAGGTCCGGCTCGCGCTGGCCGGCCAGAGCCTCAAGTACGCCGCCCGCAGCGACGACGCGCTGCCGCCCGGCACCCCCGTCTACGTGGTCGAGGCCCTGAGCGAGACCGCCGTCCACGTCGTCTCGACCGCCCCGGACCCCCTCCCAGAAGTCGGAGAGAACCCATGACCCTGCTGATCGCGATCGGCGGCCTCGCCGTCCTGGTCCTCGCGCTGGTGCTGTTCGTGCTCAGCCGGATCAAGGTCGCCGGGCCCAACCAGGCCTTCATCGTCACCGGTCGCCACGGGCGGGAGATCACCGACTCCTCCGGCGTCGTCTCCCGGGACGCCTCCGGACAGAAGGTGGTCATGGGCGCCAGCGTCTTCGTGCTGCCCGTCGTGCAGAAGCTGCACACGATGGACCTGTCCAGCCGGCGCATCCCGGTCGGGATCCGGGGGGCGGTGTCCAAGCAGGGCGTGAAGTGCGACCTCGAGGGCGTGGCGATCGTCAAGGTCGGCGGCAGCGAGGGCGCCATCCGGGCGGCGGCCCAGCGCTTCCTCAACCAGCAGGGCGGCATCGACACCTTCACCTCGGAGGTGCTGGCCGGTGCCCTGCGCTCCATCGTGGGCCGGCTGACGATCGAGGAGATCATCCGCGACCGGGCGGCCTTCGCCTCCGCCGTCGCCGAGGAGGCCGAGTCCTCCCTCACCGGCCAGGGCCTGGTCCTCGACACCTTCCAGCTGCAGGACATCCAGGCCGAGGGCACCTACCTGGCCGACCTGGGGCGGCCCGAGGCCGCGCGGGTGCTCAAGGAGGCCAGCATCGCCGAGGCCCGCGCCCGCCAGGCCGCCCAGCAGGAGCAGCTGCTCGCCGACGAGGCGATCGCGGTGGCCCAGCGGCAGCTCGCGCTGCGGCAGGCGGAGATCAGCGCCGAGACCGACGCCGCCAAGGCCAAGGCGGCCGCCGCCGGGCCGCTCGCGCAGGCCGCGCAGGACCAGGCGATCCTCAGCGAGCAGGAGAAGGTCGCCGTCCGCACCGCGGCCCTGACCGAGCGGCAGCTGGACACGCAGGTCCGCCGCCCGGCCGACGCCGAGCGCTACCGGGTCGAGCAGGAGGCCGAGGCGCGCAAGAACGCCGCGATCCTCGCCGCCGAGGCCGAGCGGCAGGCCACGATCGCCGCCGCCCAGGCCTCCGCCGAGCAGGCGAAGCTCTCCGGCGAGGGCGAGCGGGCCCGGAGGTCGGCGCTGGCCGAGGCCGAGGCGATCGAAGGCGCCAAGCGCGGTGAGGCCGAGAAGCTGCGCCGCCAGGCGATCGCCGACGCCGTCGAGCGGGAGGGCGCCGCGGAGGCCGCGGCGATCCTGGCCCGCGGGCAGGCCGAGGCCGAGGCGCTCGACGTGCGCGCCGAGGCGTTCGAGAAGTACGGCGAGGCGGCCATCCTGGAGATGCTGGTCAAGGTGCTGCCCGAGGTGGTCGGGGCCGCGGCCGCGCCGCTGTCCAGCGTCGACAAGATGACGGTCATCTCCGCCGACGGCGCGAACGCCCTCAGCCGGTCCGTGGCGTCGAACGTGGCGCAGGGCCTGCAGCTGTCCGGCGACCTGACCGGCCTGGACGTCAACGCGCTGCTGCGCCGCCTCTCCAAGGCCCAGGACGTCGCCGACGGTGCCGGCGTCACCCGGATCCCGGTCGACGGCGGTGCCCCGGACGAGAACGGTTCCGCGCCCCGCTGACCCCTCGCCGGAATGGCCACTTCGGCGGTCACCGGTGACGGCGGGCGACCACCCCGGTGCCGCCGCCGGGGGCCCGGGGGGGGGGGGGGGGGGGGGGGGCCCGGGCCCGGCGGGGGGGCGTCGGGGGGGCAGG